>DAIQOB010000615.1:0-1511 GCA_036788075.1 Syntrophobacteraceae bacterium | reverse complement strand
GTTCGGTGCCACCGGTGCACTCGGCGGAAATACGGGGAACCCTTTGGACGTCATGCCGAAAAACGGGAATACCTGCCCGATCTGTAACCAGAACCTTGCCCGGTGGCGCACCACCTGCGGGAGGACTCGATGCAAAGCCGCATACGGCATTTTTCAGATGAAACGATTTGCTCATGTGACCCCGATTCAAACGCGCCGTCATTTGCTCTTTTCGTCGGACGAGAAGTTCTCTGGGTGGGAAAAGTCGCCGTCGAGCCCGGTGGGCTCTGGCTGAGGCAGGTCGCCTGCCTGGCCAGGCACTCGGACCTTCTCGTCATCGAAGGCCAGTACCTGCCGGCCAACCTGCCGCCTCGGGAAGCGATCAAGCGATGGCCGTCCCTGCTCACGCTGATCGTCGCCCGGGGAGAAATCCAGGCCCAGTGGAAAGTGCTGGGGAAAACTGCGCACGTGGTGCAGCCGGGCACCTGGCAGAGGTCTCTCGGGGCAACCGCCCTGGGTCGGGAGCGACTCAAGGGGCTCAGCCGCCTGAAGGCGTCCGACATCCTTCAGCGGACGGTCACCGATCACAACATCGCCGATGCGGTGAACCTCGGTCATTGGTTCATCGAGGAGCGTCAATGGCTGGAAAAACTGAAATCCCATGCCCCGACGGGGACATCGCCTATGTCTCCTTCTGCAAGACCTACTGCCGGAAGAGACCGGAATGCCCCTCGTGGGTGAAAAAGGAGAAAGCTCATGATTCAAAACCTGCTGGCGGAAATCAAACAGGTCCAGTCGACTCAAACCAACGGAGAACGGACGGCCAAGGTGGTGCTCTCCTTCACGGTGAATACCCCCGAACATGAAGCGTCCCTCAACCGCCTGATCGCTCTACAAACCCAGCTTGTACTCATCGACATTCGACCCGAGGAGCAGCCATGAAAAAATTTCTCGTTGCCTTTTGGCTTGCATGCCTGAGTGTGCCGGCGTGGGGGATGGACCCGGTGCAGTACATCGTGGACCATTCCCCGGAGCTGCAGCAGTTCCAAGCCCAGAGTCGCTGGTACAACCAGATCAGCGTGAAGGCCACGACCCGGGGACGATATGGGCAGACGGCCCTGCTTTCCGAGGACGATGCCGCTCTCGAAAGCTCGGGAAATCAGGCCAGGTCGACTTTCGACTTCACCATTTCGGCGACCCTTCCCCTCATTTGCCCCAGGGAAGCCCTGGACAATCGGGTCAAGTACTTCGCTACGCTTCGTTCCCTGAGGACTGAAGCGGCCGCAGCCATCGCCAAATACCAGGCCCTTCGTTCCTGGATCACAAGGGAAGAAACCATCCTCCAGGATCTCAGGAACGAGCTGGACTGGATCCAAAAGCGGGTGGAGGCCGGCCTGGAAGACACCAAAGCCGCCATTTCCAAAACCATAGAGATCAAAACCCGCATCCAGGGGCTGGAATCCAAACGGCCGGAACTGCAGGCAGCTTTGGAATCCGTTCTGTCGCTTGTAGACGGTGAGCACAGGGAAAAG
>DAIQOB010000614.1:0-1521 GCA_036788075.1 Syntrophobacteraceae bacterium | reverse complement strand
TAAGACGGTCTCCGTGGATTGCCTGAAGCGCGGACCACGACGGAATGGGTTCGCCGTTCAGCTTCGCGGATTCACCAGGACCGCACACGGAAAAGGCCGTATTGCTCAGGAAGACCCCCTCAAAACCTCCCAGGGTGATCTCGATGCAGGCTTCGTGGGGAGGGTTTCCCACGAGGGAATTGCCGATGGTCAGAGCGCAGGGGTCCATGGCCCCGGAAACCGGGACCCCCATGTGCTGATATCCCAGGCGCCCCCTGTCCTGGATCGTGGCCAGAGGACCGGCGTGAATGATTTCAAGAATCGCTGTATTCATCTGCACTTATCGGTATGAATTTTATGGACATTCCCGCTTCCAGGAGGAAGGGGGCGGGGCGTGCCGGGTCGAAAAGTTTCAATGGTGTCCGCCCGATGAGCTGCCATCCTCCCGGACTCTCAATGGAATAGATCCCCGTCTGCTGGTCGGCGATCCCGACACTGCCCGCCGGCACCCGAATGCGGGGCGTCGTTTTCCTCGGTATGAACAGCCGGGGATCCAGACCTCCCAGGTAGGCGAAGCCCGGTGTGAAGCCGATCATATAAACATGGTAGAGAGGCGCGGAATGAAGGGCGATCACCTCTTTCACCGTCAGGCCGTGTGCGGATGCCACCTCATCCATATCCGGACCGTATTCCCCCCCGTAACACACGGGAATGTTCATGACCCGCTCATCTTTCAGAGGGCCTTCCAGTTCTTCAAGAAGCTTTTCAATCTCCAGGATGAGCTGCTCGTAAGAGCTTTCCCAGGGGTCGTATTGGACAAAAAGAGATCGATACGTCGGGTTGAGGGAAAGAACCCCCGGGAGCCTGGCTCCTGCCAGTTTACGGCAGAGGGCGTGCACCCTCCTGTTGACTTCCAGGTCGATGATGTTCCCGAATTCTATACTGACAGCCGTTTCACCGCAGGGAAGGAAGCGCGGCCGGCCGGGCCTAGAGCTTTTCTTTTCTGCATCCACCAAAGCATTTTCCTGGATTCCAGCTTCAGCTGGAAAGTCGGGTTGCCAATGTTGCGAAATAACTGTTCAGGTACTCAGGAGAAATGAGTCAATCGCTTCGGCATCCACCTTGTTTCGTCATTCCGGCAGTCTTTAAGCAGGAATCTATGTTTTTCGCTGGGCTGGATTCCGGCTGACAGACTGCCGGAATGACGAGCAAGCGAATTTTTAGGCAGTTACTTGGACCATGCCCCCCTCCTACTTCCATACCCCGTCAATGGGGGCGGTGCACTTGGGGCAGCATCCTTCCTGGAGCACGTTGCGGCGGATGGTGTAGCCGGTGCGCTGGATGAGGAGCTCTCCGCAGGCAGGGCAATAGGTGTTTTCCCCCCTGTCGCCCGGGATGTTGCCGGTGTAAACATACCGAAGGCCTGCCTCCAGCCCGATCCCCCGCGCCCGCTGCAATTGGGCGGCGGCCGTCCGGGGTCGATCCAGCAGCTTGTAGGTCGGGTAAAACGCTGTAACGTGCCAGGGAATCTCGGCGCCCACG
>DAIQOB010000613.1:0-1523 GCA_036788075.1 Syntrophobacteraceae bacterium | reverse complement strand
CTCAGGGCGAACGGTTTGTTTTGTTAGAAAACTTTTGCTAAGGTACTTAACTATTCAACGCACTGTTGATCACTTTGAAGAAGGGGGAGACTTTGAAAAGCAGGAAAGCCCTTTGGATCATGCTGTTTCCTGTGGCGTTCGCTCTTCTGCTGGGCATCCACGAGATTTCGGTTCGGCACTTCCAGGATGTCACCTGTGTCGTCTGCCACGAAATGCGGGAGCCCATTCGAAAATGGAAGGAATCCGGCACGGCCAAAAACCACAACAATTGTGCCGGCTGCCATTACGATTCGGGATTTTCCGGCTGGATGGCCATGAACAAATCGGCCGTCAAGCAGGCTGTGGTGCACTTTCAGCGCAATCCGGACGAGCCCATCAAGGTCCCGGCGGAGCCCGTTATTCTGGACACCAACAAAGAGCCCGGCTATTGGAGCCTGGTGCCCAACCACCGCTGCTTCCAGTGCCATGACGCCAAAAACCACAAACCCATCGACCAGCCCAAGATACACAGCAAGCTGCTGAAAGACATATCCCGGCAGCCCTGCAAGGATTGCCACAGCCATGAAATGAAAAATGGTCAGAAGTTTTATGAAAAAGTCCTGACGCCTGAGGAGAAGTCGGCGGAATCTTCCAAGAGTCAGTAATTTCCATTCATTGCAGCGCAGCGTGGGGATTTTGATGGAACTGGCCATACATCTCAGAAGCCCCGAAATCGGTGTGGAGGCGAACCTGCGCCCGGCGCAGCTCGCGGCGAAGTATCTGGAGCCGTTCTACGGGGAGGATCTCCATTGGATGCCTCCCCCGTCTCTTCACCGGATTTACATCGGAGACGAATTCTGCCCTCACCGCCTGCCGGGGCCCGCGGAGCTGGAGGCATACTGCACCCTCTCCAAAGCACTGGAGGTCCCGCTGACCCTCCTCACCCCCGTGCTCACGGACGATGAACTGGACCGGTGCACGCCGCTTTTTGACGCTCTTGCCGACCGGGTGCCCCAGGCCGAAGTCGTCGTCAACGACTGGGGGGTTTTGTCTCTCCTGAGGGCGAGGTACCCTTCTTTCCGCCTCGCTGCAGGAAGAGTGCTGAACAAAGGGTTCAAAGATCCCCGGCTGGATTTGAGAAATGAGGCCCTTGCCGCGGACGATGCCCTCAAACAAATGATCGAGGGGACCACGTTCACCCGGACGGAATTCCAGTCATTGGCACAGCGTATGGGGATCGAACGGCTGGAAACCGACCTGCTCCCCTACGGCGACCCGAAGATCGAAGCATGCCCCTTTCAGCGATCCATCTATTTCCCCTTCGGATACATCACCAGTGGGAGGATCTGCTGGATCGCCTCCTTCGGGCAGCCCGCGTCCAGGAAATTCGTTCCGTTGAAGTCCTGCCGGGGGCCCTGCCGACAGCTCACGCTGGAGCTTCATGGCAGCGGCTTTCAATTCCGAGTCTTTCAAAACGGCAACACGATCTTTTACCTTTACACTCGGACCATGATGCGGGATCTTCTGGAGCGAGCCTCCGACGG
>DAIQOB010000612.1:0-1535 GCA_036788075.1 Syntrophobacteraceae bacterium | reverse complement strand
TCACCAGGATCCCTTGTGCAATAGCACGGGCGGGCAGCGTTGTGGGCTCAACCAAAGTTCTTCATTCCGGCGAAAGCCGGAATGACAGGGTGTGAAAGTTGGAAGATACCTGAGGAGTTGCTCAGTACTGAAGGATGAGCATGTCTGCTGAAGCACAAGGCCTGGATCGCCAAAACCTCGTGGTCCGATCCCGTATGCTCATGGCGCGGTTTCCCAGGGGGATGGATCTCAGTCGGGAAGATCTCGTCCTGACGAGCTGGCTCCACTTCTATGAACTGGAAACCCAGAGCGGGGCCCTC
Source organism: Syntrophobacteraceae bacterium (assembly GCA_036788075.1). Classification (GTDB taxonomy): domain Bacteria; phylum Desulfobacterota; class Syntrophobacteria; order Syntrophobacterales; family Syntrophobacteraceae; genus Desulforhabdus. The sequence continues at coordinate 1,236 of DAIQOB010000612.1, read as the reverse complement.
GCCGAAGCGGACCTGCGCTGGCTCATCGAGCAGGTGGGCCGCCACCTGGAGCTGGACCCCCCGGTGCTCCAGCTGCCTCAGATCATTCAGAGACTCATGCGCTTCGGGGTCCTGCGGGTCGCCATCACCGACAGCCGCAGGCAGGGGTACTGCCTCACCCGGCTGGGCCGAAGCCTGGCCCGGAGCCTCATGGAAGAGACGGACTACAGCTCGGAGCAGCTCAATGTCCTTTTGAGCTACGCCTTCCGCGAAGTCACGGCGGCCCTTCGAGAGGGGGATGAAGCCCTCCTGCAGTACCTCGAGCACGTGCTGCTGGGAACCATCCGCGAAAAGGTGGAGCTCAAGCTGCTGGCCATCGAGGAGGACCTGGCCGAGCGCAAACGGGAGGTTCGCCGCACCTATTCAGGAGGGGATGAGACGGATTTCGAAGGCGCCCTCCAAAACATCCAGTATTGCCGCAGGGCGCTGACGGAGCTGGTGGATGCCGTGCAGGAATCCTCCGCCTGCGTCAAGCTCGAAGAGCTCCTGCACCGCAGCCTCGTGAGGCGGCACAGCTCCCGGCTCGATGACGCCCTGGAGCAGTCGACCCAGTTCCTTTATGTCCTGCGGAGCCGGGTGGATGTCATGCTGAAGGACGTCGTTCTCTTCATTCACGACTGCGTAGCCTTCCGGTCCCTGGCCTTCACCGTCGATTCCCGGGATCGCCTGCGTCGCATTCAGGAAAAGATCCTCACCCACGCCCTGGAGCATGTCGTGCGCATGCCTGTCCTGGAAATGCCGCACCTGCCGCGCCTGGATTTACGATGGAGCCCTCAGGTGCGGGAGCGGCAGGTGGTCCTTGATCTGCAGAGCCTCAAAACCCTTGACGATTATGCCCCTCCCGAGTTACCTCCCGTGGAGCCCGCATGGAAGGAGCCTTTCCTGCAGCTGGCCCGGGAAGAGTGGAGCGTCCTCGCTCGGCGTGGAGGAGGCGATCTGGGGGAGTGGCTGAACACTCTCGCTCAAAAGCTGCCGCAGTTTCACGAAAATCCCCCCCTGGCCCTGTGGTACCTCAGCCAGGATTGGCCCCAATGGGCGCCTCCCGTCATTCTGAAACAGCGGGAAGGCGAATGGACGCCCCTGGGAGACCGGTGGATGCTGGAGGCCGTTTCCCTGGTGCCTGCGCGTGAAGAGATCATTGGCTAAAAGCTGACAACCCAGGAGCGGCTTATTTTGTCAGGTCAACAACGAGAAGAC
>DAIQOB010000611.1:0-1564 GCA_036788075.1 Syntrophobacteraceae bacterium | reverse complement strand
TGATCCTCCGGGCATTTTCATAGCGCCGCAGGACAGCCCTCATTATTTCAGGATTGCTACAGAATCTGGAGATGGAACCTCTGAAGCGTTCTTCGAGGGAAACGAATTCGTCGCCGCGGATGAGCTTGTCCGCCAGGTAGACCAGATCGCTTTCGTCCAGGCGTTCAGCCCGGGAGTTTCCGCCTTTCGATGGGAGATCCATGTGGGAAGCCACAATGTCGGCAACCCTTGGAAAGCCCAGCTCTCGAAGGATGTTGCCTCCAGCGCGAGCATGATCCTTGTGACCTTTCAGCAGGTCGTGCACACGGGCGGCCGCAGCGGTGAGGCCGGCATCCAGTGGGAGGCCGACCTGGTTGAGGCGAATCGCCAGAATCCGGCTCCATTCGGCCACCATGCAGCAGTGGTTCACGACGTTTTCAGGAACATCGTATTTGGCCCACAGAGCTTCACACTCCCGTCTTGACAGGAAATGCTCCTCCCTCAGCCGCGCCTGAAGCCGCTCAAAGTCTGCCATCGTGTCGCAATCAGCGAGGATTCCTTCATCGATCACGTCCACATCCACAGCCTCTCCTTCGTGGCGGCTCAAAATGTCGCGCAGACCGCCCCGGGGATTGGCGGAAAGCTCGGCGCGAACGACATCGACGGGGATGAGTGGCGGATGCCCCCGGAGGTCCAGAAATCGAGGATAAATGATGCGTGAGGGATGGTGAAGGTGGGCTTCCGTAAGAGCCCGGATGGTGGCTTCCCTGACAAGCGGAATATCCGTCGGGAGGAGAAAGAACGCGCGGACATCGCCGTCCAGAGCCTTCACCCCGGCAACGATGGAAGAAAACATCCCTTGAGGGTAGTCAGGATTGAAAATGGCCCTGGCTCCGAGAGCTCTCACGAAAGACTCGATTGCTTCGGCCTTGTGTCCTACCACGACTCGGACATCTTCGACGCCCGCACGTTGGAAGAGCTTGACAACTCTTTCCAGAAGGGTGGTCGGTCCCAGGGGAAGGAGGGGCTTGAAGGCCCCCATGCGTGAGGAGTATCCAGCCGCCAGCACCAGGGCGCTGAGCTTGGAGGGGGGGCTCACCGGCCTTTCCCCGCACGCACCTGGATCAACTCCGCCACAATACTGACAGCGATCTCCTCCGGCGTCTCCCCACCAATTTCCAGGCCGATGGGTGAATGGACGCGGCTGAAATGAGAGGCATCAAACCCCTCGGAAGCGAGATCCCTGTATATTCCATCCCGTTTCCGCCGGCTTCCGATCATGCCGATATAGCCGGCCCTGGACCCGAGAACCTGCCTCAAAACCGTCTTGTCGTGGGCGTGGCCGCGGGTCACCAGCACCAGGTAGCTCGTGTCATCCAGTTCCAATCCTTCCAGTGCACTTTCGAAGGAATGGAGCACGATGATCTCATCAGTGGCTTCGAAGTGCCGGCGGTTGGCAAATTCCGGGCGGTCGTCCAACACCACGGTATGAAAACCGACGAGCTGTGTCAGGGGAGCCAGCTTTTGAGAGATATGACCAGCCCCGAAAATGTACACGATCCCTCCACTGCATAGGGGTTCCAAA
>DAIQOB010000610.1:0-1573 GCA_036788075.1 Syntrophobacteraceae bacterium | reverse complement strand
AGGCCACCAGTGCTGCGGGCCAAAAGCCTGATAGAGACGCTCGTACACCGCCAGCAGGAGTTCACGACGCTTTGAAATCATACCCCAAGGCTCTCATTTCTCTCAATGCACAGAGGGTTTTCCAGATTTTCTGTCGTCCTGTCGTCGACTTTCTTTCGCAGGATGAAATGCTGGACGGAAGACGGGTGTGTGCCGGCGGACCGCAAACCGGAGCTATAGAGGGATGCATGCCCCACGTGTGAGGAAACATTACAGAAAATTGGATTCTGCGCGGTCTGAAGCGGATAGCAGAGGTCGATGCGCATAGCGATGAAGTGTCCGAAGGGATGCCATGTAAAAAAACGAGATTTTTCAAATAAATGGATGTACTTAAGGACATTCATGGGGAGAGTGATGGAAGTCTCCCATCGCAGTGGAACAGAACCCGACAGCACGTCCCAGACGATATGCTGCAGCTCGAAAACACTGAAAAAGTGGGCGTGATTGAGGAAAGATGTTTTCCAAAGGCGTTCCAACCACCTCTGGAGGGAAACGATGGAGTATCGATTCATGGTTCCCAGGAGGACGGAACGGCGTGCTACGCGAAAGGCCTCCCGGAGGGCTTCCACGGGGTCGTTCACGAACTCCAGGGTATTGATGAGTGCCACCACGTCGAAGGCATTGTCCTCATAAGGAAGATCTTCTCCGTGGCCGTGATCCAGCGTGATGCAGGCGGGCAATTGCCTGCGAGCCAGCTCCCGCATGGATAATGAAGGTTCGAGGCCGGTGGCCTGATGCCCCTGGTCGTGAACCCATCGAAGAAAATGGCCTGCCCCGCATCCTACCTCGAGGACCGACTGGGGAGAGAAAGGCGCCCAGAGACGGCGGAGCAATTCCTTCTGGATCTCCCAGACGATTTGTCCCTGATCTGATTGGAACCATTCCTCATAAAGCTTTGTATCTTCAGCGCGGAATACATAACCCACGTAAAATGTCCCTTCCCAATTGATTTCCCTTCGAGATTCCCCACATTCCCATCACGTCGGAGCCGCCGCACACGCCCACCCCTCGAGAGCTCCCCCAACACAATGAAAGGAGAGGGACTTCTCCTTCTCCTTTCATTTCATTATAAAACGAGCATTTGCGGCGTTGCGGTGTCAAGGTTTTCCGTGCAGTAAAATATAACCACTCTGTCTTTGACAATCAGCCTCAAAGCGTTTCATCCCTCAGAGGCTGTCTAAAAAATGAGTCAATCACTCTGAGCATACGTCTTGTTTCGTCATTCCGGCTTAAAGGCCGCCGGAATGACGAGGAAACGAATCTTTACATAGCCTCTCAGAGTTTCTCGATTTCCAGAATGGCCCCCCTCGCGCCGGATGTCACGAGATGGGCGTAGCGCGCCAGGTAGCCCTCCTTGACGCGCGGCTCGGGCGGCTGCCATGCGTTCCGGCGGCTTTCCATGACGGCTGGGTCGACGAGGAGCTCGATCTTCTTGTTGGGGATATCGATGCGAATCTGATCCCCTTCCTGCACCAGCGCGATGGGGCCTCCTACAGCCGCTTCGGGAGAAATATGGCCGATGGCTGCTCCCTGG
>DAIQOB010000609.1:0-1584 GCA_036788075.1 Syntrophobacteraceae bacterium | reverse complement strand
CAAGATCGATCAAGGTTCCCTGAGTGATGTGGAAAGGGTGCGCAAAGCTCTGAGCGAGCCCATCACCGTCAGGGTGAACTACGTCTCCTCGGGAGGTGGCGGAAGCAGCAACAGCGGGAGCGGGAGCACGGAATATCTCTACGGGGACAGCAACACCTATGAAGGCAGCGCCGCAGAGACCTACTGGAAGGAATACTACGGCTTCAGGCTGGGCGGGCTCATCCGGAAATTTGCCGAAGGAGGATTCAACCGCCTTTCGGGAATGCTTCCCGGATGGGGCGGCGGGGATCGCGTGAAAGCCCTCCTCGAGGACGGGGAATTCATCATCCGGAAGGAAGCGGTGAAAAAGTACGGCGCCGCTCTTTTCCAGGCTCTGAACGGGATGAGAGTCAATATTCCCAATGTCGTCGCTTCGGCGATGCCTGCGCTGCCGGAACTGCCGAAGACGGCCTTTGCGACAGGAGGGACGGTTTCCTCCGGCGGAGAGTACGGGACCCTGCGGCTTCAAGCCGGCGGGGTGGAGCTTCCCGTCCTTGTGCAGGGGCGTGGGGGGCGGCAGATGGTGAAGGAATTTGAAAAAGAGCTCCGGAAGCTCAAGCTCACGCAAGGCAGGTAGCCGTTCGTTGGGGAAAAAATGAAGAGGGCCACAGAAACAATCCTGCGGCAATGGAACGGATGTCAACAAATATTGGCGGCCTGGTCGCGAGGCCGTGGATTCGGAATGGGATCCCCATGCTCGTGGGCCACGTCCAGCCAGAGGCGAATGGCGGTTTTGATCTCCCGAAGGGCTTCCTCGCGGGTATCTCCAAAGGCGGAACATCCGGGGAGTTCATTCGCCACGGCAATGAACGCCTGATCTTCATCGCTCCAAAAGATGGTGACGGTGTAGCCGTCTTCTTTCATGGCAGCTCCTCGATGGCCTTGATGGCCTGTTTGACCTGATAGGGTTTAGCCATTCCGGATTTATCCGGCTGAAAATTGAGTTTAACCCCGGTGATCTTGTGACGGAAAACGTGATGACTCCCGGAAATTCTTTCAAGAGTGAAACCAAAGCTTCGCAGCCAGGGGATAATGTCCGTGAATTTGACGCCGTTGGGATTGTTTCGAATGCGCTCGTGCAGCTTGTTTTTCGAAGTCATGTGGTCCCTCTCACCCCTGTGGATAAAGCATTTTCTGCGTGGAAGTCAAGATAAGGATAATCCGGAGCTTTAATAAGGTAAAAAGCCATGGCCTTCAAATTCACCATTTTCTCGACCGAAAAAGGAGCAAGCCTCACCCCGGCTACCCTCAGCCCTGCTCCTACGACCCTCATCGACTTGGGCCAGGACCCCATTTTCGGGGACTACGACCCCAACGCAGGCACCAGGGGGCGCGGCAGCCGCATTACAACTCTTGGCGGCACGGTGGACCAGGATTTTGGAGTGAACGTCAAGGACGGGAGGATCCACCTCGCGGTGCAGGATTCTGAACTTTCATCCGCGGCCCTCACCGCTCTGGAAAACGCCTGCGCCACGGTGGATGGGGAGTTCTACTTCTCGGATTCGGTGAACTGCTGGAAGGTCCGTTTTGCAAGGCCCGATGGGC
>DAIQOB010000608.1:0-1592 GCA_036788075.1 Syntrophobacteraceae bacterium | reverse complement strand
CTGGTTCACGAATTTTCCTACACGGAGATGTTTCAGATCAGCGACCTGGTTTCCGGCGGCGGAGGCTATGCTCTGAAGCTCAACGCGCGCATTCCCCTGGACCTCTATGTCATCGACCTGGGGGGAGGGCTGGAGGACGTGGGAGAGCGCGTTCGGAAGGTGGAAGTGGAACAGGTGGTCTCCAGTCCCTTCAAGGCGCTCCTCACGGGCATGCTCCACGAGGACCTGAAGCACCATATCCCGCGCCCCGTGCAGCTCCAGGGGTTCTTTTCGGTCATGAGCGAACAGATGCTGTCCAACCCTCATGCCGCCGACCGGTTCGGGGACCGCAGCTACGCCATCATTTCGGACAAGTACCTCAACTTCAGCTCCCGCGTCGGGTACCACTACAGCATTCTGGATTCCTATTGCGGCCAGACGATGAACAAGAATTACATCACCTTCTCCTTCAAGGGAGGAGCGGCCGACGACCTGCGCAGGATCCGGCGGGTGCGCTCCATTTCCATCATCCTGCGGGAGCTGGATTTTTCCGTGGACGTCATGGGGGACCGCGTGGACGCCCGTCTGCAGAAGTACGATTTATCCGTCATCCAGGAAAAGCTCGATATCCTGGGGCGCCTGCTCATCTTCACCCGGCAGATGGACATGCTCATGAATTCCGAAGGGAGCGTCAACGCCATCGCCACGGCCTTTTTGAACGGCGATTACCATTTCGATCCGACGGTGCCGCCCGGGGAAAACGTTGCTGAGAATTAGATCCGTCGGCAATCCCGGCCTCAAAAGAAGTGGGACGCTGAGGACGCTGACAGGCGCTGACGTACGCTGACAGGAAATCAAAGTGGAATAGAAGAAGGAGAAAACATCCATGACAATGCCCCCCGGTGGAGGTACAGAGTCCTCCTGGTTGAAGGGCCCCGCCTTTCCCCGCATCCTGCCTTTTGCGCTTTTCATGGCTTTCATCGGGGTGGAAGAATTGTGGAAGTTCCTGGAGGGCCAGGGGATCGTCCCATCCATCGAGGACATTACCTTTTTTCTCTACCCCATTAAAGCACTCTCCACCGGTGCGGCACTGCTCTACTTTCTTTCCTCTTACACGGAATTGAAGTGGCGGGACCTGTCCCACCTTCCCCATACCCTCCTCAGTGCAGGGGTGGGTGTTTTTGTTTTCGCCCTGTGGATCAACCTGGACTATGCCATAGGCGAAGGGGCAAAGGGGTTTGATCCGACCCTCCTTCCGGAGGGCATCCCTCGAACCGCGAGTATTGCCATGCGGCTTCTGGGAGCCGCCGTCATCGTTCCCGTCATGGAAGAGATCTTCTGGCGGTCATTCCTCATCCGCACTATCATCGACAAGGATTTCGACCGCGTGCCCATCGGGCACTTCACCTGGCTGTCCTTCGCCGTAAGCTCCGTCCTTTTTGGCCTGGAGCACCACCTTATCGTGGCGGGCATCGTGGCGGGGGCCATTTACAACCTGCTCCTCTACCGCACCAGGAGCATCGCCCAGTGCATCCTGGCCCACGGCATCACGAACCTTGCCCTGGGGATTTACGTGCTGCAGACGGGTCGCTGGGATTTCTGGTAGGAGGGGT
>DAIQOB010000607.1:0-1592 GCA_036788075.1 Syntrophobacteraceae bacterium | reverse complement strand
TCTTTTCCGTTGCGATGCTGAAAGTCGAGCATCCTGAAAGCTTGACGGCGTCAACAACCTTCAAAAGCAGGCTGACCGGAACCTCCTGATCGGCTTTGATCTTGACCGACGGTTCCTTGCACCGTTTCAAAGCCTCCTGGACCAGTGGAGGGAGTTCCTCCACCTGGACGGCTTTCTCGCCCAGGTATGCCTGCCCTTCCCGGGAGAGCGCAATGACTACCTGCTCCTCGGCCTGGCTGTCCGCGGTCTTGGACTCGGGCAGCCGTATCTTGACGGCCGGATCCGCGACCACGTTGTAGGTGATGACGAAAAACAGGAGCAGATTGAAGACCACATCGACAAGCGGGGCCACGTCGATGTGGGAGTGGCGTCTTCTCCGTCTTTCAAATTCCATTGCGTTTCCCCTCATAGAGCGACATGGCGAACCCTTTCATGCGCATGGCAATTTCATCGAGGCGGTCTTCGAGAAAATGAAGAGCGATATGGGTGGGGATGGCCACAAAGAGCCCGCCGGCAGTGGTGATGAGGGCTTCGTATATCCCACCGGCAACCATGGACGGTTCCACACGGCTTCCCTGCTGGGTGGCGATGACCATGAAGGCCTGGATCATGCCCGTGACCGTTCCCGTGAAACCCAGCAGCGGAGCAATGACGGATACAAGGGAAAGAATTCCCAGTCCTTTTTCCAACTCGCGGATCTCCCGTGTGCCGATGAAAGCGATTTGCTTTTCGTCCAGGTCCTTTTCGATGGCTTCCATGATAGGGACCACCTCACGCGGTTTTTCCGCCAGGAGGGTTTCCACGGAGGGCGAGATCCTCTGCAGGACGTTCCGATACTGCAGTGCCTTCATGGTCATGAGAGCCAGGGCCACAATGGAGCAAAGCAGGATGGGCCACATGAGAATTCCGCCCTTTATAAAAAAATCAATCATTTTCTGAACTCCTCAATTCAAAACGAATGGGTAGGCGTGCGACGCAGGTCACCGGTTTTCCATTTCTCGTGGCGGGGATGAAAGTCGATCCCTTCACTGCCTTGACAGCCTCTTCATCAAACCCGGATCCCGCCCTATCGACGACCTCCACGTTTGCCAGACGGCCGCGTTCGTCGATGGTGAGCTTCAAGACGACTTTTCCCTCCTTACCGAGTTCCCTGGCCAGGCGGGGATATTTCGGGAGCACTCTGTCAGCGAAGCGAGGACCGTTCGTTGAACCGAAGGCTGCGTCCACAGGACCTGTGTCTGTCGGCATCCGTGCTCCGGCAGGAGCAGCATTCCCCTTGTCCTCCCGGTCCACGCTGGAGTGCTGAGATGCCGGCGGCCCCGGGCCGGCTTCCTGTTTTGCCGAGGGAGTCGTTGGGGGAGCATCCTGCGCTGGAGTGGCAGCGGGGGATGGCTTCGGAGGGGGCTCCTGCCTTTGCGCTGTTTTCACGGGGATGGTTTCGACTTTGTCGACAGGCTTTGCCTTTTGCGTCTGCTGCCTTTTCTGGGGACGCGGGGGAGGGGGCGTTTTATCCTCCACAACGACCGGGGGTTTTTTAGTTTTGGGCGGAGCAGGGGGCGGCGGATCCGGCACCGGAGGGGCTGAAACTTGCT
>DAIQOB010000606.1:0-1601 GCA_036788075.1 Syntrophobacteraceae bacterium | reverse complement strand
CTGGGGGCAGGAAACGCAGGGTGCGTTATATGCACCATTGTTGACACAATCATTTCTTCATTACGGGTGGTGCATGAAATGCACCCTACCCCAAGTGATGGACGCCGACTCATTGCTTCCTGCCTTACTGCAGGAGTTGCATTCCGCTCGCGGCAGAATGCCGCTCCTGCAGATGAGACACCCTGACCGCCCAAGCCGTGCGCGGGCGCTTCGGGCCTGCTTACTCCTCCACGGTCCTGCCCTTGGCATAGCTTCCCAGATACTTGAAAAATTCCGTCTTCTCCTTCAGCATTTCCAGAACCTGGGCATTTTCTTCACGGCTCAGATCCACCTCGAGGTCCGCATAGAACAAGTACTCCCAAGGTTTGCTGTGGATGGGCCGGGACTCCAGCTTCACCAGGTTGATGTGCTTTTCGGCCAAAATTTTCAGGGTTTCGTACAATGCGCCGGGCGTGTCACTCACTGAGTAGATGAGGGAAGTCTTGTTGCGGGGTGCACTGAGAAGCTCCGTTCGCGAAATCACCACGAACCGCGTGAAGTTGCGGGGGTTGGTCTCGATGCCTTCCTTCAAAATCTTCATTTGAGACAGCTCGCAGGCTTCTTCGCTCCCGATGGCCACCTCGCGGGCATCATGGTTTTCCTGCACGCGGCGGACCGCGCTCGCCGTATCCTTGCATGACACATGGTCCCACGTGGGATGCAGGGAAAGGAATTCTCTACATTGCTGGAAAACCTGGGGATGCGAATAGACTCTCTCAATGCTCTCTAACGTGGTGTTTTCATGCCCGATCAGATGATGCTTGATCCTCAGCGTGACCTCTCCCACGATTTTCAGATCATGCTCCAGGAGCAGATCGTAGTTTTCGTGGATACTTCCCGTGAGACTGTTCTCCACGGGCACGATGCCCAGAACGGCTTTTCCGCTTTCGACCTCCTCGAAAACTTCACGGAAGGAGGCCCGGTTCTGCAGGTCCACCTCGGGTCCGAAGAACTGTACCCCCGCCTTGTGGCTGAAGGACCCCGGAACCCCTGCATAGACGACCTGGGTTGGGACGTTTCCCGCTGCATCCGGCGGGCACCTGAGGATCGAGGCTTTTTCCAGGTAGGCGTAATCCACCTGCTTTCCCACGACGGGTGCAATCACGTAGAGGTCGCGCATCAATTGCTCGAACTGCGAGGGATAAAGGCTCTGAGGCCCGTCGGACAGGGCTTTTTCGGGCTCGGTGTGCACTTCAATGATGAGCCCGTCCGCCCCCGATGCGATGGCCGCCCGGGCCATGGGACTCACCATCTCCCGGATTCCCGTAGCATGGCTGGGATCGATGATGATGGGGAGATGGGTCAGCTTCTTGATGACGGGAACGGCCGTGAGATCCAAGGTATTCCTTGTATAGCGCTCAAAGGTGCGGATGCCCCGTTCGCACAGGATGACCTGATCATTTCCCTCGGAAAGGATGTATTCGGCGGCCATGAGCCATTCCTCGATGGTCGAGGCCAGGCCTCGTTTGAGCAGCACGGGCAGGCCGATGCGACCGGCGGACTTGAGGAGTTCGAAATTCTGCATGTTCCGGGCCCCGATCTGGACCACGTCCACATACTTG
>DAIQOB010000605.1:0-1604 GCA_036788075.1 Syntrophobacteraceae bacterium | reverse complement strand
TTGGTTGAGCCCACAACGCTGCCCGCCCGTGCTATTGCACAAGGGATCCTGGTGATTATAAAGAGTGTATGCGCTCTTCATCACAACTTCGATTCCAGCTCCCGACACCCCATGGCATTGCAGGGGGGTGACCCGATTCCCTCCGTGTGCCGGAACGACTCATGAAATGAAGCTTTGTCGGTGACATTTCGGGCCATGGAGGTTAGTAGAGTTAAAGCATGCGGTAGATCTTGTAAACCTAAAAAGAGGGAGGCATTCATATGAAAGCGCTTCAACCGCAAGTCATCCAGGAACTGAAGGAAAGAAAGGGCCGACCCGGTTCTCCCGTACTGAGTTTATATTTAAACCTCGATCCCGCAAATCCGGTCAATCTTCGGGGGGGCTACAAGGTTTCCCTGGACGCCATGTTGAAGGATCTCGAGTCCCAGATCAAGGATGACAATGAGCTCCGCCATTTTCAGGAAGATGCGGAATGGGCACGCAGAAAGGCTGAATTCCACATCGCCAAGGGCAGAAGCCTCGTTCTTTTTTCCGACGTTTCGGAGTCTTTTTTCTTTGAAGAAGACCTGCCGATTCGCCTGGCCAATCAAGTCTGGTTCGGAGAATCTCCCTACCTTCGCCCCGTCCTGGAAGCAAGAAATGAATATGAACGCTACGGTGTCGTCCTGGCGGACCGTGAAAAGGCCCGCTTTTTCCTGATTTCCATGGGTGAGATCGATGAGATTTCAGACATCTTTCAGGAGCCTCCCTTCAAGCACCGCAGCGCCGCAGGCAGCGACCACATGCGGTCGCAAATGGTCTTTCAGCGGAGAGCCGCCAAATGGAGTGAGGAATTCCTGAAGAATGTGTCGGACACGCTTCACGACATCATGGTGGAATATGATATCGACCGCGTCATCCTGGGCGGCCCCGAGGAAGTGACGGCCGAATTGCAGCGCCTCCTGCCCAAGGCCGTCGTCGCGCGCGTCGTGGACCGGCTGAGGATGCCTGCCTCCGCCAAGACGTCGGAAGTCTTTGAGGTGGCGTTTCCCATCATCGAAAAGATCGAAAGGGAGCAGCAAAGCACCCTGGTGCAAGACCTCATCACCACGGCGCACAAGAGCAAGGCCACCAGCGTGAAGGCCGTCCTCGGATTCGATGCGACTCTCGACGCCATCAACCAGGGTCGGGTGTACCGCCTCGTCTACCCCGCCGGGCTGAGCATGAACGGCTTCCACTGCACCAGCTGTGACGTTCTGCTGGACCACTCCCCCTCCAACGGCCAGTGCCCGTACTGCTCCAACACACTCCTGGAGCTGGAAGACATTGTCTGGCCGGCCTCGGAACGCGCTTTGGATATGGGAGGAAAAATTGAAGAAATCCGAAGCGCTGAAGCCATTTCCATGCTGGCGGGCGTCGGTCAGATCGGTGCTTATCTGCGATAGTTCTTCCGGATCGAACCGCGGGCACGAAAAACCGCCACAGGGCGACAGCTGCACTCACACGACTCTTCCCGTTGGTGTATGGCCTCTCGACCGTGCACCAACGGTGTCCCCGGCACTCCCCTCCGTATGCAATTCGCTGTGATTTACTTGTTATCACAAAAAGATAAAGCCCTCCTGCCA
>DAIQOB010000604.1:0-1605 GCA_036788075.1 Syntrophobacteraceae bacterium | reverse complement strand
CAGGCTCAGGGCGAACGGTTTGTTTTGTTAGAAAACTTTTGCTAAGGTACTTAACAGCAACTGACTCATTTCTCAGACAGCTTCAAGGACTGGGCTCATGCCAAATGATGCCGCAGCTCCCAGCGTCGGTCGAAGTAGGTGGAAATGTCACAGGTCATGATGAGAATGTCAATGTTTTGATCCCGTGCGTCCTTCACCATGCCTTCAATGACGGCTTTGCACCCGAATCCCGAATTCCTGCAGGCTCGTATGGCGGCGACGGAATCGAGGGGGACTTCCGCCCAGAGTTTTTCCAGGGCCAGCTCGTGGCTCAGGCCCACCATTTCGTTGAGCATCAGGGTGGCCAGCCCCTGCCCCTGATATTCCGGGGTGATGACGACCCGGACTCTCCCGATGTGGCGCTTCCAGCCGTAAGGCACCCGGTGCAGGGTCACGTCCCCTACGATTTCATCCCCCACCAGGGCGAGCATCGGCAATGCCCGTGCGTAATTGAGGCGCTCGGCCCAGTCATGGATGACGCGCCGGTCTTTGACGTTATGGCGGATAAAGATCAAAAGGTCGTCCGGAATGATCTGGAAAAAATTGTAAAGGGCCTCCTCATCCTCCTGCACCATGGGCCGAAGCGTGACCCGGGTTCCGTTCTTCAACACGCCTTCTTTGACACCAAACATCATAATGGATCCCTCCCTGGGAAGCTTTCGTTGAAAAAAATGATCTAAATTCCTTCCTTCAGGCGGAGCGCCAGGTATTCGGGCAGCTGCGCCTTGAGAATCTTCTTTTGAGCCTTTTCAATGTCGTAGGGGACAGCCTTGAAGTGAACGATTCGCCGCTCGGGGTCGAAAACGAGATAGTGAGCCCGATTGTCGTGCTGCCTGGGTTGACCGACGCTTCCAGGATTGATGAGGTACATGGCCTCGCTTTCCAGGATCATGGAAGAATAGACGGAGGAAGCCGTCACCTTTCCCCGCTGGTCTCTGATCCACAGCTTCTGGATGTGCGTGTGACCATAGAAGCAGACATCGACGGAGGCGAATTTTTTGAGCATAAGATTGAAGGCCCTTTTGGCCTGGAAAACGTCCAGGATGTAACTGTCGATGCTCTCGGGCGATCCGTGGCAGAACATGCAGCGATCGTTGAGAATCTTCGTGCGCGGAAAATTCCCAAGGTATTCCTTGTCAATGGGCTTGAGCTGTTCTCGAACGTAGCCGAGCGCTTCATGGGCCAGGACATTGAAGCCCCTGGACGAGGTGGGATCGACCACCCCCAGATCGTGGTTGCCCATGACGGAAAGGACATGGCGCTGCCTGAGGATCTGCAGGCATTCCACCGGATTGGCGTTGTAGCCCACGAGGTCTCCGAGGTGGATCATGTCCTTGATGCCATCCGATTCCATGGCGTCCAGAACCGCCTCCAATGCTTCCAAGTTCCCGTGGATGTCGGAAAGGACCGCAACGGGATTTTGTAGATCCTGGCTCATGGTCTGTCGCTCATCGATGATGACTTTAAGGTTTAGAGTGATCCCTCATGCCGCTCGATCTTTCAAAACCCTTCTAATCCACCAGCACCGGTTCCTTCAAAATGAGGTCGATAGCCCGGCGCGCCGAG
>DAIQOB010000603.1:0-1624 GCA_036788075.1 Syntrophobacteraceae bacterium | reverse complement strand
GATGGCCTCCAGCTTCTCACGCGTGAGGGCCATGGTGGCGCCCAGGGCAAAGGACATCCCTTCGGCCAGCCGTGCGGCCAGGACCCCGGGAGCGAATTCCGCGGTGATGCCCAGGGCTTCAATCTTCGCTGCCAAAGAGGGGGCTTCACCGGCCCGGTAGAAAGTTGTCACGAGGCCGACCCGTTCATCCTGGGTGGGGGGAATGAGTGTCGCCAGGTAATCGGGCTTCACGCGAATGTCGCTGTCCACGATGACCAGCACGTCATACCTGGCTTTTGCCAGCATGTTATGGAGATTGTTCACCTTGGGATTGACGCCGATGCACCGGGAATCGATCACCAGCTCCATGTCTGCCTGTGGAAAGTCCGCCATAAGCTTTCGAACGACCTCGATGGATGAATCTTCGGGGTGTTGAACGCCGAAAACGATCTGGTAGGCTGGGTATTCCTGGCGGCAGAGGGATGCGTAATTTTCATACGCCTTGAAATCTGAGCCGCAGAGGGGGATCAGGAGCGTGGCCGGTGGGAAGACTCTTACTGGAGCGGGCGGCGTCGCGGTAAGAAATCTCCTGGCCGCAGCAACGCAAAGACAATAGAAAAGGATGGAGCACGAGGTCAGGGCGGTAAACAAAAGGCCAATCCATCCAACTCCCATGGCGGTAAGCTCCACGAATCGGGCCGTCAAGGCAGGCAAATGAGGGCCACTCCCACGCACACCAGGACTGTCCCCGCCCATCGCAGCCGGCTGATTTGCTCCCCGAGTATGAATTTTGCGCCGAGTATGCTCACCACATAATACACAGACGTCGCCGGCACAACGAAGCTCATGTCCGCCCATGTGAGAACAGCCAGGAAAGAAAAAAAGCTGATGGCCAGGGAAAGAATCCCCAGGAGGAAATCCCTGTTGGTGACAATCTGAAGCCCGATGGTGAGGAGCTTCCGGGGATGCAGAGTGCTCACTTCCCCGATGCGTTTCATTCCCCGGGAGATGAGGACGTCTCCCGCGGCGTTGGAAAGTACGATGATTGTGATCATGAGGGCGGTCACCATGTGAGGATTCCTTCAGACGATTTTCAGTGGGCCGGGGATGGGTGCGTTTGGTTTTTCGCTGCTGCTGCGCGTCTGGATCCTGTCTGGGACACCAGGATGACTCCCAGGAAAATGAACCCCGTCCCCAACCACCGCATGGAAGAGACGGGTTCGTCGAGAAACTGGTGGGCAAGAGCGACATTGACGATGTACCCGAAGGAAATGACGGGAATGACGAAGCTCAGGTCTGCCCAGGAAAGGGCAGCGGCAAACAAAACGAAAAAGAGGATCAGCAGGAAAGTCCCCAGCCAGACGGTGGGATCTCCCATGGCATGCAGGATCATCATGAGGGAAAAACCATCTTCGGCAGAGCTCATGGAAGCGATGTTTTTCATGCCCTTGCTGAGGCAGGTATTTCCAATGGCCTGAGCCAGGATCGCCAAGGTCAAAACAATGGGGGTTTTCATTTTTCCGTGTCCGTTTGACGTATCGATGGAAGATCAGTGCAGCTCTGCTAATGGGGAAGCTTCAGCCCTCTTCGAGTAAGTCCCGATAGTTGCTCCGCTGGATTCCCAGTGCCTCCATCCGTCGCAGTA
>DAIQOB010000602.1:0-1634 GCA_036788075.1 Syntrophobacteraceae bacterium | reverse complement strand
AGGCAAGATCAAGATAGAGCAACATGAAAATTCCCGTTTCGGCATCGACTCCCAGGAGTGCGATCAACCCTACCCAGACTCCAATGCTCATGTTGTAGTCCAGCAAATAGAGAAACCATACGGCCCCGATTGCAGAAAAAGGCACTGCCAGCAGGACGATACAGGTCTTGGTGAAGGAACGGGTATTCATGTAAAGGAGCACAGTAATGAAAAGCAGGGTCAGGGGCATAACCACAGTCAATCGCTTCTTGACTCGCTGCATGGCCTCGTACTGGCCGCTCCACGAAATCGCATATCCCGGCGGGAGCTTGATCTTTTCGTTCATCAAGGTGCGAGCCTCTTCGATGTAACCGCTCGGGTCCCGCCCCGCGATGTCCACGTACACATAACCGGTCAACAGGCCATCCTCATCGCGAATCATGGCCGGACCACTCACTGTGCTGATGGTGGCAAGACGTGAGAGGGGGACCTGCTTCTGCCCGTCGGAGGCTGAAACCAGGACACGCCCGAGGGTCTCCAAGTCCCCCCTGAAATCACGCATATAGCGCACATTGACCGGGTAGCGTTCTCTCCCTTCCACTGTGGTGGTCACATTCTCCCCGCCGATGGCCTGTCCTATGGCTTGCTGAGCTTCGTCGATGCTGATGCCGTATCGGGCGAGCTCCTGGCGGTTCCATTTGAAATCGAGGAAATAGCCGCTGCCGGTACGCTCGGCAAAAACACTCCGGGTCCCCTCCACCGCTGGGAGCACGGCTTCGATTTGCGTTCCGATCTGTTCGATGGTCGCCACATCCGCCCCCGAGATCTTCAAGCCCACCGGGGTGCGTATGCCCGTCGAGAGCATCTCGATGCGCCCCTTTATGGGCATGGTCCATCCATTGGCGAGGCCGGGGAGGCTCAGCGCCTGGTTCATCTCGCTGACAAGCTCTTCCTGGGAAATATGATCCGGAGTGATGCGGCCAAAGATCTTTTTGGCCCACTGCGGCGCCCAGGAGGAATACCAGGTATCCACTCGCCGCCACTCCTCTTTCGGGCGCAGCGTTATGACGGTTTCCAGCATCGACAGGGGCGCGGGGTCCGTTGCCGTCTCGGCCCGCCCGGCCTTCCCCAGCACGCGGTCCACTTCCGGGAACTGCCTGATGATCCGATCGGTAACCTGCAGGACTTTTTGTGCTTCCGCGATGGAAATGCCCGGCATGGTGGAGGGCATGTAGAGGATCGCGCCCTCTTCCAGGGGAGGCATGAATTCAGAGCCCAGCCGGAGGAACACCGGAACTGTCACGATCATCAGGAAGAGGGCTGCGGCGATAACGATCCATTTCCGCCGCAGGCTCCATTGCAGCACCGGTTGATAGAGGCGAATCAAAGCCCGGCTGATGGGATGAGTCTCTTCGGAGTGTATCGTGCCCACCACGACCGCATTGGCTGCTCTGCAGAGCCACAGGGGGCGGAAGCTGAACTCCTTCATGTGCGTGAAGAAAAGCCTCAGAGCCGGATCCAGCGTGATGGCCAGCACCGCGGCGATGATCATGGAAAGATTCTTCGTGTAGGCGAGAGGCTTGAACATCCGGCCTTCCTGCGCTTCCAGGGCGAGTACGGGCAGGAAGGAAACGGCGATGACGAGAAGGGCGAAA
>DAIQOB010000601.1:0-1635 GCA_036788075.1 Syntrophobacteraceae bacterium | reverse complement strand
GATCCCCCTTCAAAGGGGGAATTAAAAACCTCCCGGACCAGGTGATGACTTTCGCCGCGCTGTACTAGGGTCTGAGCCGGTTTGAGTCAGGAGGAAAGCATGGTGGAATGGAAAGCGGGAGGAAATAGCGCAGGTGTTGGCGTGGGGCGATGCCGGTTCACCGGCTGCTGCCCAAACTGCGCGCAGGCTGCGATACAATATGGAATTTTCTTGAATTTAGGCTGGGCTGGGAGGGTGCCCCCACCCTGCAGGGTGCCTCCTGGGAAGGCGCAGCAGGGTGAGGGGGGCGGCTTTGGCTGAGGCCTGGATAGTCTATCGGGCAGAGCTCTCTCTGCGTGGCGGGGCCTTACGGCTGCTCATCCGTGCCTTGAGCTTGGGAAAGAGCCCGAGGTCCGTGTGGGGGAGAAAAAGCGATGCCACGTAACGGTTCATGTAGGAACGGGTTTCGGACAATTCGAAATTGGTCATCTTTTTAGTCACTTCCACGACATCCCTGCGGAGCCGGTTGGTGAGGGCACTCATTTTACAGCCCATGAGAGACCCATTGCCGATGTAGGTGATTTTCCCGGGGTCCGTTTCCGGCAGAAGCCCGATCACCATGGCCTTTTCCAAATCGATGAAACTGCCGAAGCCCCCCGCGAGGACAATCTTGTCGACGTTGTCCAGGGAGAGTCCCACCTCTTCCAACAGGGTCTGGTACCCGCTGAAAATGGCGCCCTTGGCCCGGATGAGGTTGTCGATGTCGTCTTCGCTGAGGGTGATGTCCCGGTCGATCTGTGTTTCTTCGGCTCGGGCGAGGATGTATTCCCGCCGCCCCTCGTTCTCGCGAATGCGGTCGGTGTTCAGATTGACATGGAATTTCCCCAGGTTGTCGATGACGCCCATTTCGAACATGGTGGCCACCATGGTGATGAGTCCCGATCCGCAGATGCCTTTGGGGCGGACGTTCCCGATGGTGATGAGCATGGGCTCCAGGGTGACCGGGTCGATGGAAAAGTCCTCGATGGCTCCCTTTGATGCGCGCATGCCGAACTTGATGCCTCCGCCTTCGAAGGCGGGACCGGCCGAACAGGCGGCGCAGGCAAACCAGTCCTTGTTTCCCACGACGATTTCGGCATTGGTGCCGATGTCTATGAAGAGCGTCACTTCATCGCTTCGGTAAAGTCCTGCTCCCATAACCCCTGCGACAATGTCGCCTCCCACATAGCTCGAAATCGCGGGATAAACCAGCGCCGTGACGTGGTCGTTCAACTCCATGCCCAGGCTTATGGCACTGATGGGAGGATACAGCGTGGCAGCCGGAACGTAGGGTGAATAGCGAATATAACGGGGATTGATCTTGAGCATCAACTGGGTCATGGTGGTGTTGCCCGCCAGGGTGATGCTCGATATTTCCTCGGGATCGACCTGCGCCTTGGCCACGATGCGGCGAATGATGGTGTTGATGGTTCCGATGACGACCTCGTGGAGCTTCTCCAGCCCACCCGGCTTTTCCGCAAAGACAATGCGGCTGAGTACATCTTCTCCATAGCTGATTTGACCGTTGAATTCCCCATGCTGGGAGAGCACTTCCCCGGTCAGCAGGTCGATCAACTGGCCATAGCCCGTCGTGGTGCCGATGTCCATGGCGATGGC
>DAIQOB010000600.1:0-1636 GCA_036788075.1 Syntrophobacteraceae bacterium | reverse complement strand
CAGCGGAGCGTCACCTCTGCCCTGGCCGTCATGGCCGTACTCATGGGGATCGCCGCCGCAGCCGCCCTGGTGCTGCTGGGCCCTGCCAAGGAGAGCATTTCACAGGTCATCACGAACGCATGGCCCACGGGCGGATGGACAGGCAGCCCCGAACAGATGGCCACGCTGGATCGCATTCGTGTTCCTGCCGTGGCATCCTTTGCCGGTGCAGCTGTCTTTTCAGCAGGGGCCTGGGCTGCGGCCCGAAGGAGAATCTACACTGTCGCCTGCGGCCTGCCCGCGATCATGATGGTTCCCTTCTTCATGCTGGTGCACTGGGGCTTTCTGGCCGTGGAGCCCTTCCAATCCACACGGCCCATTGCAGAAATTGTTCGGACTCACGCCGGTCCCGACGACATGGTGGTATTTCCGGAACCCCATGAATACATGTGGGTGGGTGGGATCACCTTTTATGCGGGGCGTTCCGTACACATCCTCAAAGATCCCCGGTTCGACGGCCTGGCCTCTCGACGGCGAGAACCACCCGACCGCTTTCTGGACGAGAGCGAATTACTGAAGCTTTGGGGTTCCTCCCAGCGCGTTCTTGTGGTAACGGAAGCGGAGGGAAGGCTCGAACAGGTGCTGTCCGGGCTGGGGGGGGCAAAGGTTCTGGGAAGAGCAGGAGCGCGCGTGGTGCTCGCCAACCGCTAGCCGGGAAAGCCCGGGAAGAGGATCACAACCCGAGGTCGCCGTCGTGAAGGCGGCGCTGTCGAAGAGGCCAGGGGATGAGGTAATCGGGGAATAAGCCCGGCACTGCGCCATCGGCAGGTATTCCCGCAACGGAGTTTTTTGAAAATGGAAGGGTAATGGAAGAGAAAAAGAGCAAATCACAAGTCAAACGAGAAATGACGGCTCTGCAGAAACTCGGCGAGCAACTGGCAGGTCTTACGGAAGACCAGATCCGCAAGATCGAGCTCCCGGAGGAGCTCCGCGAGGCCCTGCTCTTTGCCAAAACCATGCGGAAGCACGAAGCCCTGCGTCGGCAGATGCAGTACATCGGAACTCTCATGCGCGATATCGATCCCGAACCGGTGGAACGTGCCATCGAGACGGCGCTGCACGGCCACAGGGTGCAACAGCGTGTTTTCCAACAGGCGGAGGAATGGCGGGACGAGCTCCTGAAGGGAGATGACGAAATCCTGGAGGATCTGATCGGCCGTTTCCCCGCCGCAGACCATCAACACCTGCGACAGCTGACGCTCAACGCCCGCAAGGAAATCCTCCTGAATAAGCCGCCCAAATCCTCCCGCACCCTATTCCGGTATCTTCGAACGCTTCTCGACGAAGAGGACCGGCCCTCGGCTTAAGAGGTTGTCTAAAAATTCCCCCCTTGAGGGGGGTCAGGGGCTCAGGCTCTGGAGGGCTTCCTGTGCCGTCGGGTAAATCTCAAAGAGCTCGTTCATCCTGGCAAGCCTCAAGGAGTTCATAACTTTTTCCTGCACACCCACCAGTATAAAATGAGCGCCCTCCCGCCTGCTCCATTGCATGCCTTCCACGAAGGTGGCGATCCCCGAAGAATCCATGAAGGGCACCCCGCTCAGGTCCACCACCACCCCTTCGGGAGAGTCCTGGAAGGCGTTCTGCAATGCATCCCGAA
>DAIQOB010000599.1:0-1641 GCA_036788075.1 Syntrophobacteraceae bacterium | reverse complement strand
GAGTTGAGGCATGCGCCAGAGGGTCATGATCGCCATGGCCCTCGCCTGCAACCCACAGCTCATCATTGCCGATGAGCCCACGACAGCCCTGGATGTCACGATCCAGGCACAGATCCTGGGCATCCTCCAGGAATTGCGGGAAGCTACCCGGACCGCCATTCTTCTCATCACGCACGATCTGGGAGTGGTCGCTGAAATGGCCGATCAGGTGGCCGTCATGTATACGGGCCGCGTCGTGGAAGAAGCAGGGGTGCTGGATCTTTTCAGCGATCCCCTCCATCCCTACACTCAGGGGCTCATGCGGTCCATCCCCGGAAAGGCTTCCCAGGAGGGCAGAAAGAGACTGGACGCCATACCGGGTGTCGTTCCCAGTCTTTTGGACCTTCCCTGCGGGTGTAAGTTCAACACGAGGTGCCCTCACGCTTTCGACCGATGCTTCAAGGAGCCCGAGCCGTCGCTCCTGTGCTCCAAACCCGGACACGCCGTACGCTGCTGGCTTTACGAGGAGAAGTGACTTGGAGCAACTGCAGGGGGCTGAAAATCTTCTGGTCCTTGGCGGGGTGAAGAAATACTACCCCATCACACGTGGAGTACTGCATCGCAGGGTCGGCGACCTCAAAGCGGTGGACGGCATCGACCTGTCGGTGCGTCGGGGGGAAACCCTGGGGCTGGTGGGAGAGAGCGGCTGCGGAAAGTCGACTCTGGGCAGGATCATCCTGAGGTTGGAAGAGCCCACGGAGGGCGAAGTATTTTACGACGGTCGGAACATCCTGGAGGCCTCTCGTGTCGAAATGCAGCTTCTCCGGAGGAAAATGCAGATCATTTTCCAGGACCCTTATTCTTCCCTGAACCCGCGTCAGACCGTTGGGCGGATCATCGGAGAGGGGCTCAACATTCATGGGATCGGGGCAGGCCGTGAGCGCAGGGAACGAGTGGAACAGGTCATGGATGTGGTGGGGCTCCGGCCTGAAGCCATTCACCGCTATCCCCACGAATTCAGCGGCGGGCAGCGCCAGCGTATCGGAATAGCCCGGGCTCTGGCTTTGAACCCTGAATTCATGATCTGCGACGAACCCCTTTCCGCTCTGGATGTTTCCATCCAGGCGCAGGTGATCAATCTCCTTCAGGACCTTCAGGGGCAGTACCGTCTGACCTACCTCTTCATTTCCCATGACCTTTCGGTGGTCAAGCACATCAGCGACCGTGTTGCCGTCATGTACCTGGGGCGGCTCGTGGAGCTTGCGGCGAAGAGGGACTTGTTCGAGAACCCGTGTCACCCATACACTCGGGCGCTTTTGAAGGCCGTGCCCGTTCCCATGCCGGGGGCGCGGAAGGAACGCCCGAAGCATCCAGAGGAGGGCTCGGAAGCTCACAAGCCCCTCTGCGGATGCACATTTCAGCCCAGGTGTCCGGAAGGGGAGGCGGCCTGCAGCCGTGAAATGCCCCTTTTCCGGGAATACCGGCCGGGCCACTGGGTGAGATGCTTCAAGTCCGTCCCTGGCGGAACAGAAACGGTCGTGCAGTGACGGCCGGTAGAAGTATCGTTCTGCAAGCTGCAATGAGATCGACCGAAAGGAGAGCGAGATCTGAAAGCGAGCTGAGCAAAAAAGGGTTTGACAGGTAGCGGGAGTGGGTGTAGAA
>DAIQOB010000598.1:0-1643 GCA_036788075.1 Syntrophobacteraceae bacterium | reverse complement strand
TGCGCAAAGAGAGCCATCTGCCCATCATCGTGGACCCGAGCCATGCCGCCGGGCGCCGCGACCAGGTTATTCCCCTCAGTCGTGCGGCCGTAGCCGTCGGCTGCCACGGACTGATGGTGGAAGTCCACCACGAGCCCGACAAAGCAATGAGCGACGGGGCCCAGTCGCTCTATCCCGAGCAGTTCGAAAGTCTCATGCAGCAGATCGAGCCCATTTTCGAGATCTTTCATCCGTTGAAAAGCCAGGCTTGATACAGCCTGCCGGCCATGGCCATAACCGTCAAAGGCGGAGACCTCATGAAACTGAAATTGTTTCCCGAAAAAAAAGAATTTCTGGAATTGGCTGAACGGGGGAACCTCATTCCCGTGTGCCTGGACATCCTGGCGGATACGGAAACCCCTCTTTCGGCCCTGGCCAAGATCTACGACGGCAAGGGTCCGATTTTCCTCCTGGAAAGTGTGGAAGGCGGCGAGCGGTGGGGGCGGTACAGTTTCCTCGGGCTCTCATCCCGTTGCACAGTGCAGGTCTATCGTGAAAAGGTTGTGGTGGAGGAGGGGGGAGTGCAGCGTGAAATGGCGCACGACGGGGATCCCCTGGCGGTGCTCCGTTCCCTCATGGCCGTTTACCGGCCTGTTTCCCTCCCGGGACTCCCCCGATTCTGGGGTGGGATGGTGGGCTTTCTGACTTATGAATCCGTTTCGTTTTTCGAAGCCATCCCCAACCAATGTTCAGAGGAGACTCTGCTGGCTCATTTCGTGATTCCGGACCAGCTGTTCATCTTCGACAACATCCGCCACACCCTTTCCCTCGTGGCCTATGCCATGATCGAAGGCCAAGACCCCGGAGCGGCCTATGACGTCGCTCTCGAGACCATCGACGGCATGCAGGCGCTCCTGCGGAACCCTCTGCCCGAGGAGCGGGCAAGTGCGAACTGCCCCTTGAAGCTGGAAGCCCAGCTGGACCCGGAAGCCTTCCGCGGCCAGGTGAGCCGCATCAAGGAATACATCGCCGACGGCGATATCATTCAGGCGGTGCTTTCCCAGTCTTTCGTCTGCTGTCCCGCGCCCGACCCGTGGCTGCTCTACCGGGCGCAGCGCTATGTCAACCCTTCTCCCTACATGTATTTTCTGCACTTCGGAGACTCCGTCCTGGTGGGGTCTTCTCCCGAAACCATGGTGCGGCTGGAAAACGGCGTGGCCACCCTGCGCCCCATCGCCGGCACCCGGCCCCGCGGGCAGACGGAACAGAAGGACCGCTACCTGGCGGACGAGCTCCTGCAGGACCCCAAGGAGCGGGCGGAGCACCTCATGCTCGTGGACCTGGGGCGCAACGACCTGGGGCGTGTGGCCGAAGTGGGCACCGTCCAGGTGACGGACCTCATGGTGGTGGAGCGCTATTCTCACGTGATGCACCTGGTTTCCAACATCGTCTGCGACCTGCAGACGGGCTCCGATGCCTGGGATCTTCTCAAGGCGACCTTTCCGGCGGGGACTCTTTCAGGAGCCCCCAAGGTGCGGGCCATGGAAATCATCGCCGAGCTCGAACAGGAGCCCCGGGGCCCCTACGGCGGGGCCATCGGTTATGTCTCGTTCACCGGGAACATGGATCTGGCCATCACCATCCGCACGGCATGCATCCAGGAT
>DAIQOB010000597.1:0-1645 GCA_036788075.1 Syntrophobacteraceae bacterium | reverse complement strand
TGACCCAGAAGCTTTCGGATGTTATGGAAAGACGTTGGCTCGACCGCAAGAAGAGTTCAGTCTATGTCTTCTGCAAATCTGACGGGTCACCGCTTGCCTACTCCGCCAAGAGGGATCTCTTGAGGACCCTGTGTGAACGTGCAGGGGTGAAGCCTTTTGGATTCCATGCCATCCGACACCATGTGGTATCAATCCTGAATGACTCCGGCAAGGCGACTCTTTCCCAGATCCAGAAATTTTTAAGGCACAGGCGCCCCACGACGACTGAAACTTACCTGCACACGATCAGTCGCGACCTGGAAGAATTGACGAAAAACTTGGACACCAATGACACCAATTCATCGGAAAAGGTGGTGTCGGTGACACCAATTAGGGACCATTAGTGCAGGTGTAGAGCGGTTTTAAAAACAACCTCAGTGACTTGGAAATGGCTGTACTCGCCTGCTAAGCGAGTGTACTCTGTAAAGGGGTACCGAGGGTTCGAATCCCTCTCTCTCCGCCACTTCATCAAGTCAGCTCATGAGGGTGTATCTCATGGGCTTTTTTATTTGGGTGCTTCCATTCCATCAGGAGTATGCGCGATGCGGGTCCACATCGGTCTGGCCCTACTGGCGAGTCTCATTCTGCTGACTGCTGCCGCCCCCGGGGATCTCCTGGCGGAAGAGGCTGCAGGAAAAAGGGGAAACGAAAAGTCCATGACAGTCACCCAGGCTCTTGTCCTTGGGGCGGTGGAGGGCCTGACGGAATACCTTCCGGTCAGCTCAACGGGGCACCTGCTTGTGGCCGAGAGACTCATGGGGCTGGAAAAAAACGACCCGGCCAGGCCCCAGGGGAACCCGCGGTCCAAGGATGCTGTGGATGCTTACACCATCTGTATTCAAGCCGGGGCGATCCTGGCCGTCGTCTGGCTTTATTTCGGCCGCATCAAACAGATCGTTCTGGGCGTCCTGGGGAGGGATCGTGATGGGCTGGTAATGGCGGTCAACGTCGTGGTCGCCTTCCTGCCTGCCGCCGTCGTCGGATTGCTCTTCAACAAGATGATCAAGGAATATCTTTTCGGCATGTGGCCGGTGATTTCAGCCTGGCTGGTGGGCGGATTGGCTATCCTTCTGGTTGCCCGTTTCAAGAATGAGAAGGGCAATCTCATGGCTGGAGGACGGTCGCTGCGTGAAATGCGAGCCAGAATGGCCCTCATCATCGGCCTGGTGCAGTGCCTCGCCATGTGGCCGGGAGTCAGCAGAAGCCTCGTCACCATAGTGGGAGGCGTCCTGGTGGGCCTTTCGCTGCCTGCGGCCGTTGAGTTCAGTTTTCTCCTGGGGCTTTTGACGCTCGGGGCGGCTACAGTGTATGATTTCTCCAAACACGGGCAGATCATGCTGGAGACTTTCGATGGCTTTTCCCTGTTCATCGGGCTCTTCTCTGCTTTCATCTTTGCGGTCCTTTCCATAAAGTGGATGGTGGGATACCTGAGCCGGCACAGCCTTGCCGTCTTCGGTTACTACAGAGTCATTGCTGCCCTTGCAGGCATCCTGTTGCTCCTGACTCAAAAGATTTGAGGTCTTCTGTTGTGCAATGGGGGACGGGCCATGGAGAGGTCGCCGATGGTCTGTCCTTTGCCCTGACATCATCCTCTGGGGGGCCAGCA
>DAIQOB010000596.1:0-1647 GCA_036788075.1 Syntrophobacteraceae bacterium | reverse complement strand
TATTGTAGAGGTCAAAGAGCGTTGAGACGAGCTCGCTTTTTTTCTGTTTGAACTCTTCCAGGCTGGGCCCCATGAGATTTCCACCGTGGCCGAAAGCGTGTCCGCCGCAATTCAGCCCCGACTCCAGGCGGTATTCCGAGACCCACAGACCTTTCTTGGCGAAGAATTTTCCCTGGGTCAGGGCCGAGCGGTAATCATTGACCTTGACGACGATCTTCTTCTTGATGAACTGGTTTTCGTCTGCGTGAAAATCTTCGAAATTTTCGGCGTAACTGTACAAACGTCCATTGAACCCTGCGGAGAATATGATGGACGAATGGAGCCTGCTGTTGGCGTATCCTCGCAGTGCAGCCAGAGCATCCGTGAATTCCCCGGGAAGCGGCTCTCCATTGGAATCGAAATTGGTGCGATCCAGTTTCGTCATGATGTTGACGTCGATGCTTCCAGGCCGGATCTTTTCTCTCAACTCCTCCTGGACTCTTTGCTTCTCGGCCGAGTTGCTCATGGCAAGCATGCGGTTATAAGCCTGCTTCAACGGCGATGAGTCAGCCAGGAGCTCGAAATACCTGGTGATTTCACTGCCGATCTCGAAGGCGGATGCCTTGAGTTTTTCAAATTGATCTTTGACGATGCGGTCCAGGAGATTGAGGTATGCAGTGATCCGATTGGCTCTGGCATCCGGATCGGCTTTATGGATCGGAATGAATTCTTCGCCCATCATTCTGCAGTAGAACTTTCGCATCCTCTCGATGAGCGTATCGTCAACACAGGAAACAACGGAGGAAATTCCGTATTTCGCTATTTTTGCCGGTGACTCAATGGTGAATGCCGTTCCCATGACGGGGATGTGGAATGAATGAATGAGGTCTGTCATATCTTCCTTCTCTAGAACCTTGAATGCATGTCTATGGGATCAAAAAATGTCCGTAACCCATTGTTTCTGCAATAATTCTCCTTTCGTCTCCCCACCTGTTGATGGAGTGGTGGGTGAATCGACGGATTGATCTCATGACTAAAGGCACAACCTTACACCGCAGGGTGCAAAAAGCCAAGCAAAGTGTGAAATAAATGTTTCTAAATCCGCGTTCCCCGCAGTGGAAATCCTCTATACTTTCAGGAAAGTTTAGCAGTCCGACCCTGCAGAATTTTCTTCAATGCTTCACGGTCCTCTTGTGAAAAAAACACGGACCCAGAAAATGCGAGAGGCGGCTTGCGCGTGTATTGTTCCAGGAATTTGCAAAATGCTGCGGCGGAAGGAGCGGATGAAGAAGTGTCAACATCCTCCCCCGGCATCTCCAGCGCGGCTTCCTGCAAGGGGGCCTCAGCCGGTTCTTCAGGGACGTGCAACGGTATGGTTTCCACCTCCCCGCAGGGTGCGACGAGGGGTGGGGCTGCCACCACCGTCGCCTCGGGTGGAGGTGCGGGAACTGCAAACGCAGGTCGGTCCGGTTCTGAGGCGATGGCGTGGTACCGCTTCATCATTTCGGATGAGCGCTCCGCGTCGCCGTTCCTATCGGCTGCGGCAGCCAGGATTTTGTAAAGCACGGCATTTTTTTCAAATTCCTTCCGGGCGTCCTGGAGGATGCTCTCTCCCTCTTCGAGCTCCCCTGTTTCCCATAGAGACCAACCCAACAGCACTCGCCCTGC
>DAIQOB010000595.1:0-1667 GCA_036788075.1 Syntrophobacteraceae bacterium | reverse complement strand
TGCGGGGCGGCCAGGCTCCTGCGCCTGGAGGCGGCCTCCCTGGAACAGGGCTTCGGCGGAATGGCCATGGCCGCGAGAATGGCAGCCATCGGGACGGTTTTCATGACTTACCTGCACCATGGCGCCCACGTCGTTTCGACGGATTCCGTGTACGGCTCGACGCGGGTCCTCCTGGAAATGGAATTGCCCCGTTTCGGGGTCCAGGCGAGCTTCGTGGACACTTCCGATCCCGAAGAGATCCGCAAGGCCCTGCGCCCGGAAACCCGCATGGTCTTCATAGAAACCCCCACCAACCCCACCATGATCCTGACGGACATCGAAGCGGCGGCTCAAATCGCCCACCAGGCAGGGACCATCCTGGTGGTGGACAACACCTTCGCCAGTCCATATCTCCAGCGGCCCCTCCAGCATGGAGCCGACCTTGTGGTCCACAGCCTCACCAAATTCATCAACGGCCACAGCGACGTGGTGGGAGGGATGATCGTCGCCGGAGACGAAGAAAATTTCAAAAAAATCCGGCGAATTCTCAGCCTCTTCGGCGGTACCATGGACCCCCATCAGGCCTGGCTCATCCTCCGGGGAGTGAGGACGCTGCCCCTCCGCCTGGAGAAGGCCCAGGAAAATGCCCGACGCATCGCCGCCTTTCTGAGCACTCACCCCAAAGTCACCTGGGTGAGGTACCCTGGACTCCCCGAGCACCCGCAGTACGCTGTCGCTCGGAAGCAGATGGACGGCTTCGGCTCCATGATCTGCTTCGGAGTCAAGAGCGGCCTCCAGGGCGGCGTTACCGTCATGAACCACGTGAAGCTCATCACTCTGGCCGTTTCCCTGGGAGGCGTGGAATCCCTCATCGAGCACCCCGCATCCATGACCCATGCGTCCATCCCCCGAAAAGAACGGGAGGAAGCAGGGATCCTGGATGAACTGGTGAGGCTCTCCGTGGGGTGCGAGGATTTCGAAGATCTCAAAGAAGACCTGGACCAGGCCCTGAACCGGATCCCGTGACCTGGGGCGAATGTTTTTCCGCCTAATAATCGATCCCGGGCTGAGGCTCGATGTCCTTCCGGTAGGCGTGCTTGATTTCCTGGACCTCGCTCACCGTATCGGCCAGGGCAACGATATCGGGATGCGCGTCGCGGCCCGTCAGAACGAGGTGCATGAGGGGCGGCTTGATCCGGATCAGCTCCAGGACCTGTTCCAGCTCCACCAGGTTCAGTTTCAGGGCATTGTTGATTTCATCCAGGACGATGAGATCATAGCGTCCTGACTCCACCTTTTCCCTGGCCAGCCGTATGGCCTGCTGGGCAGCTTCCCGATGCACGGCATGGGAATAGGGATTTCCCTGGATGCCGCAAAACCCCATGCCCGACGGAATGAGCTCCACGTCGCAGTCCAGCTTTCGGATGCCGTCCCATTCTCCCGTGTAAATGTCACCTTTCATGAACTGGATCATGGAAACCTTCAGGCCGTGCCCGCAGGCTCGCACCACCATGCCCACGGCCGAAGAGGTTTTCCCCTTGCCATAGCCCGTGAGGACGACAATGAGCCCGACCCTCCTTTGGGGTTTGAGGTACGTGATTCCCAGTTCCGGATGCAGACGTTCGAGTTTCTTGATGTCCATTTTCCGTCTCCCCATGTGACCATCGGCGGAGGGGGGATCATCCCTC
>DAIQOB010000594.1:0-1667 GCA_036788075.1 Syntrophobacteraceae bacterium | reverse complement strand
GAGGTTTGGAAGTGGAACATAAAAAGCATGAGATTCGAGCACTTTGCATTCTCACTATAACCCTCCTCGTCTTCTTCAGCCTGATTTCCTATCATACCTCAGACCTGACCTTTTTCAATGCTTCCGAGACGCACCGCCCCCCCAGCAATTGGGTGGGAACCCTGGGGGCCAACATCTCCTGGATTTTTTTCTTTTTCTTCGGTCTGGGCGCCTTTGCGTTTACGGCTCTGGGCTTCTGGTACAGCTGCTCCCTGTTCCGGGGTGAGGTCCATCTGCCTTACGGCCGCATCCAGGTGACGGGATGGGTGCTCCTGTTCTTCAGTTCCATAAGCCTGGCGGCACTCCATCAGCCCAAGATGCATTTCTTCGGCCAGCAAATCCAGACGGGCGGTGAAATTGGAGTCCTCCTGGCCGGATTCCTGTCACGAAAACTGAACTTTTTCGGCACCCATATCCTGCTGGTGGGAACCACCCTGATCGCTCTCCTGCTTTCGACCCCTCTGACACTGGAATCCGCCTGGGAATGGATGTGCCGGCGGGCCTCCTCGGGTGGAAGAACCGCTTTCACCAGGATCGTGCGCCTGTGTCAAAGCATGCATTTCCCTCGGGTGGAAGCTCAGGAATCCATCCCCATCGCCGTCCCCAGAGCGCGTCAACCGAAGCTTTCTCCTCCATCCACGGAGGCGATCCCCACCGCAACAGACGGTGCACCGAGTGCGCCTCTGGCTCCGACAGCGGCCTTACCCGTACCTGCGGGGAAAAAGATGGTGAAGGACACGCCGTCCCAAAAGCCCCCGCCTTCCTCCAGCGGCGAATTTACCCTTCCCCCCCTGGATCTGTTGGAAATTTACGAAACAGGACAGTACAAACCGGATCCCAGGAAATTGGAGGCCAATGCCGCTGTTTTGCAGGAAAAGCTCGCCGATTTCGGCGTTCACGGGGAGGTGAAGGGAATCTCTCCCGGGCCGGTCATCACCATGTACGAATATGCGCCTGCACCGGGGATCAAGATCAGCCGAATCGTCGGCCTTTCGGATGACCTGGCCATGGCCCTCAAAGCCGTCAGTATCCGCGTGGTGGCCCCCATCCCCGGCAAGGCCGCCATTGGGATCGAAATCCCCAACGAGCGTCGCGAGCTGGTTTCCATCCGCACCGTCATCGAATCCCAGGCCTTTGCCGCTTCCCTTTCTCCACTGACCATCGCCCTGGGTAAGGACATCACGGGGCAGCCGGTGGTGGCCAACCTTGCCAAAATGCCCCATCTCCTCATCGCCGGAGCCACGGGGACGGGTAAGAGCGTCTGCATCAACGCCGTTCTCAGCAGCCTGCTATTCCGCAACACGCCCCAGGACATGCGCCTGCTCCTCATTGACCCCAAGCGCATCGAGCTCAGCTCCTACGAAGGCATTCCCCAACTGGTCCACCCCGTGGTGACGGACGCAAAAATGGCAACGCGAGCCCTCAAGTGGGCGGTGCAGGAAATGGAATTGCGCTACAAGCTGCTGGCCGACAAGAATGTGCGCAACATCGAGGGATACAACCGATCCCTGGCCCGCGAGCAGGCGACCCCCAGGCCGGATTCCCCACCGCCGGAAGAGACGGGGCTCACACACCACCATTTGCCGTACATCGTCATTATCATCGATGAGCTGGCTGACCTGATGATG
>DAIQOB010000593.1:0-1670 GCA_036788075.1 Syntrophobacteraceae bacterium | reverse complement strand
CACCAGTTCCCCATTGAGGATCTCCGCGGTCATGTGCTCCGGAATTCCGTAAAGATCTTCGTACACAGCTTTTCGCTTGGCCGGTTCCGCCATGGATGCATCCCCCTTTAGCCGCTCGGTTCGTCTCCTGGCTCCATCCAATCGTTTTCATGCAGAAAACTGTCATCATGTGTTCGTAGCCGTTTCATTCTAAACGAGCCCGCAGAAAAAATCCATGTGGGCGCGCTAAATGTTCATCTCCGTACGTTGCCTTCCAGGGAGACCGCACTCCCTTGGATGCCCATTACTCTAGATCGCCCCAAAAAATTTCATGCTGCAAGCGCCAAAAACCGATTATCCCACTGAACGAATATTCAGCACAGAACCCCTTTGATTTCAAGGAGCAAGCATCATGGAAGCAAAAATATCGGAAATCCGTCCCCTCATTTCTGAACAGAGAGACAGGCTGGCAGATCTGCAAAACCAGGCCCCCATATTGCAGCAGGTCCAGTCGGTAGCAAAGAGCGAGGGGGGTGGGCTCGAGCAGCTGGCTGGCAACCTCAAAGAGAATTACGGCCTTAATACCAGGGGGAAAAAGGGGCAGCAAGGGGAGCTGGAGGCTGTTGTCAAGGACGTTGAAGATTACCTGTCTGAAATGAGCATCAAGTTGAGTTTCAAGATCCATAAGGAAACGGGAGATGTTGTGGTCCAGGTTTTGAATGAAAAGTCCGGCGAGGTCATCCGCCAGCTCCCTCCCGAGGACGTGCTCAAGCTGCGTGAAAAGCTGGAAGATTTGAAAGGCGTTCTGTTCGATGGCAAAAGTTGATGGGTTAGTAGGTCCATGTGCGGCATAGCCGGAATTTTCAATCCCCAGGGTCTCGACGTCCATTGCCCTTACGCCCAACGCATGATCCAGGCCATACGGCACCGCGGCCCAGATTCCGAGGGCTTCCATGCAGAGGAAATGGTCCAGCTGGCCTCCTGCCGCCTCAGCATCATCGACGTCGATGCGGGACCACAGCCCATCTGGAGCGAGGACCGCGCCACCTGTCTCGTTTTCAACGGCGAAGTTTACAATTATCGGGAGCTTCGCTCTCAACTGAGAGGCTTTGGGCATTCATTTAAGACTCAAACGGACTCGGAGGTGGTCCTCGAGGCCTACAGGCATTGGGGAGAATCCTGCGTCCAGCGCCTCAAGGGCATGTTTGCCTTCTGCATCTGGAACTCCGAAGAAAAAAACCTTTTCCTGGCGCGGGACCATTTCGGCATCAAACCCCTCTACTATTCCTGCCTTCCGGACGGGACCTTCCTTTTCGCGTCCGAAATCAAGGCCATCCTCACTCACCCCCGGATGGGCCGGGAGGTCCGCCCCGATGCCATCGACAATTTATTCACCTTCGGGTTCAACCTGGCGCCCCACACATTCTTCCAGGGTATTGAAGAACTGCTTCCGGGGCACTCTTTGAAGATAGACCGCCACGGCGGCATGCGGGTGACTCCTTACTGGGACATCCGCGGGGACATGCCCTTTCTGGTAGACAGCGAAGGGACCCTCATCGAAAGGTTCCGCGAAAAGCTGACGGAAGCCGTCCATCAGGGCGTGGTTTCGGATGTCCCTGTGGGTGTCTATCTCAGCGGGGGCATCGATTCCTCGACGGTTGCCTCCCTCTATTCGCAGTCTGCGCGGCACC
>DAIQOB010000592.1:0-1671 GCA_036788075.1 Syntrophobacteraceae bacterium | reverse complement strand
TTTGAAAACATTTATGCGAAAGGTCCGTCGGCAACCTTGTTCATGGAGGGCGTGGGCAATCTGAAAATGCAATTTGAGGAAATCCCGCTCATTGCCATTTATTTGCGTTTCCAGGATGCCAGATTCACCGGATTCGATTTCGTTTTCAACTCACAACACAGGGACCGCATGCGGGTGGCCATGGAGAAGGACATGGGCAAGCCGGGTGAGCCCTGCACGGAGGGACTCTGCTGGAAGGAAGGAACAT
The DNA here is from genome assembly GCA_036788075.1 of Syntrophobacteraceae bacterium. Classification (GTDB taxonomy): domain Bacteria; phylum Desulfobacterota; class Syntrophobacteria; order Syntrophobacterales; family Syntrophobacteraceae; genus Desulforhabdus. The sequence goes on along the minus strand of DAIQOB010000592.1, from coordinate 1,424 downwards.
TGGACATGATCCTCACGGACCGTGAACTGCTCGTCATGCAAAAACTGAATCCATAAAGAGAATGAGACGATCCAATGCGACCGGAAATCATGAAAGAATTCGAACGGGCCGGTGAGCTCTCGCTCCTGAACCTTGCAGAGCACAAAGAAACGGGAGCAAAAGTCGCCGGGGTCTATTGCCTTTTCGCTCCAACGGAGCTGGTGCGGGCAGCCGGGGCCATCCCCGTCAGTCTGTGCGGCAAGAAGGAAGCGCCCATCGCTGCCGCGGAAAAGACTCTGCCCCCCAATCTCTGCCCCCTCATCAAGTCCAGTTACGGGTATGCAGTGACGGATACGTGCCCGTTTTTCGCCGCCTCGGATTTCATCCTGGGCGAAACCACCTGTGACGGAAAAAAAAAGATGTTCGAGCTGATGGGGAGGATCAAACCCCTCCATCTCATGCATCTGCCCTATGACACCAGCGGGGGTCATGCGCTGGATTTCTGGCGCCAGGAAATGATCCGGTTGAAGGACTTCCTCGAAGAACAGACGGGGCACGTCATAGAGGTGCAGGCCCTGAATCGCCAGATCAAGCTTCAGAACGAGGTGCGGAGGCTCCTCTGGAGGATCTCCCGGTACAGTACGGCCGAGGCGGTTCCCCTTTCCGGCCTCGACATGATGACGGTCATGGAATCGAAAAGCTCCTGCTACGACCTTGATGCCTATGCCGGACTGCTGCGGGGCCTCATCGAGGAACTGGAAGTCCTGTCCGCAGCCGGAATTTCCGTCCAGCGGAAGGCGGCCCCGCGTCTGCTGCTCACCGGCTGCCCGGTCGGCAAGGGCTCCCACAAGGTCCTGCAGCTCGTCGAGGAATGCGGCGGCGTCATCGTCTCCATGGAAAACTGCACCGGCATCAAAGGCCAGGACCTGCTGGTAGAGGAAGACACGGCCGATCCGCTGCAAGCCCTGGCAAGACGCTATCTGCAGACCCCCTGCTCCTGTATGACGCCCAATGAGGGGCGGTTGCAGTTGATTCAAACCCTGGTAGAAGAATATCGGGTCCAGGGAGTGGTCGATCTGACCTGGCAGTGCTGCCACACCTACAATGTGGAGTCTTTCGTCATCAAGGAGCTCGTTGAAAAGCACTGGAATCTTCCGTTCCTCCACATTGAAACCGACTATTCGGCCTCCGATACGGAGCCGCTTAGAACCCGGATCGAAGCTTTTCTCGAGCTGATCGGCTGAATGGAATACCTGCGCAAACGACATGAAATGAGCGGGTAAGGCTGAGTCGGATAACATTTTATGGCCAAACGCACGGAAATCCCGTGTGAATGCTTCATGCCCCTCACTAATGCAACAAGGAGAAAGAAATGAATTCGAAGACTAGAAAAAGCTTCTGGATGGTTTTGCTGTGTGTTGTCGCAGTATTTTTCAGCTCGTCCG
>DAIQOB010000591.1:0-1679 GCA_036788075.1 Syntrophobacteraceae bacterium | reverse complement strand
ATCGGATCTTCGTTTTTCTGAGCGGAGCCATGGCGATCCACCGCCTCCTCGACCAACGCGGTCATTTCCTGGACAGGCTCGGCTGGAGCTTCTCCTGCGGGCATTTCCTCTTCGACTGCAGGCTCTGCAGCGGCCATGGGCTCTTCAGTCTTCGCCTCGGGCTCCACTTCTACAAGCTCAGGTACTTCAAGAGCCTCAATCGCTTCCACCGGTTCCGGCGCTGCGGCCGCTTCCTCCACGCGATCCGTGGCGGCCTCGGCTTCGGGGGCGGGCTCCGGAGTGGGAGCCGGGACAGCAGGTTCAGGGACAACCACAGCAGCGACAATAGCCTCAGCTGGAGCCTCGGAAACCGCCTGTGGTGCAACAGCTTCTGCCACTTGGAGCGTTTCAATTTTTTCTTGACCCACCCGCTTGGCACGTTCAGCCGTTTTGGCCTGTTCCTCATCTAGCCTACGATTTTTTTTTTCGCCGCCACTCTCTTTGACGGGCTCAGGCGCAGGAGGCACTTCTTTCACGACAGCTAAAAACTCATTTTCGAAGAACGTCACGGCACTGAGCACGGGCTTGCTGCTGGCAGCTGCAAAGTCGCAATGCGGCGCATCCCTCAAAGTCTCGCAAAGCATCTTGACCGTGCGAAGATCTTCGGTGGTTCCCTGTCCGGAAACGATACGCTCCATGCTTTCATTCAATCGCTTGATGCCCACACGACACGGAGTGCACTTCCCGCAGGACAGCCCCTCCTCGAAGTCCAGGAAGTATTTGGCGACCTCAACCATGGAAGTCTTTTCGTCCATCACCCCAAGAAAACCGGTATCTCTCTCGAAATAGACATCACTGCGGAAGGAGTGGTCCGGGTTGGTGGACAGAAGAGGGAAAAGAATGTTTCCTTTCTCGAGGGTTTCATGGACGATATCAGGAATATCCTGGGTCTGAACCCTCAAGTAAAAGAAACCTCTCTGAGGGAAACCGATGAAAGGTCCGTTGGCACAGGTCCCCGAGCACCCCATCTTGGCCTTACCCACAACCACCTGAAGACCCTGCTGCTGGATCTCGGCAAGCAGGCCCTCCCGAATGGCTTCACACTCACACGTGCAGCCCTCCCGAGGAACACATACTGTAATGCACGGCTGAGCCGAGCCCGGGCGACAAAAGCCCTTGCCCTTCGATTCAGGCTTGGGAGGCGCTGCTGCCTTCGGTGAAGGCTTCGAGCCTTTTTTGGAGAAGGGAATCCATGGATCATTCTTCAGTGCTTGAGTAAGTTCTTTAAATATACCCATAACGGCTCTCTTCCTTATCATCCAGCATAACAAACTCTGCGGCCACCTTTTCCATTACAGTGCCGGGCATCCATCCACATCGATCCCCCGCCTCAGGCTGGGAGCCTCCCTTAGTAAGGAAGACTGCGAGCGGCCGCTTCGGTCAGCGCCACAAATTTGTCTGGAAAAATCCCAAGGTATACGCTCAATCCAACCAGTGCAAGACTCATGGAGCGTGTCCATACGTCGATGCGAATCGCAGGATAGGGCCTAACAGGCTCCAGGAGATAGGCTGCCTTGATGACAATGAGATAGTAATAGAGCGATATAGTGGTGTTCACCATGCCGATGACAACCAAGGCAAGGTATCCTTTTTCGAGGGCAGCTGCAAACACGAGGAATTTTCCCGTAAAGCCCACCGTG
>DAIQOB010000590.1:0-1683 GCA_036788075.1 Syntrophobacteraceae bacterium | reverse complement strand
TGGCTTTGTGTATCATACACCAAGAGGCCGGGCGGCAAAGCAAATTCTTCGTTTGCCTTGAAGAGCTTATTTTTTCTCGAGTTTTTGCTCTTCTTTCTGCTTCTTGATGATTTCCTCGGACACTCCCTTGGGGACCGCATTATAGCGCGCAAATTCCATGGTGAACTCGGCCTTTCCCTGGGTCGAAGATCGCAATACCGTGGAATACCCAAACATTTCCGCCAGGGGAACTTCCGATTCGATGGTCGAAAAGACACCGTCCTCGGACGTACTGACGATCATGCCTCTCCGCTGGTTCAGGGTGCCCAGGACGGTGCCCTGGAATTCCGATGGAGTCTCCACCACCACCCGCATGACAGGCTCGAGAATGATGGGGCCTGCTTTGGGAAAAGCTTCGCGGAACGCTCCGATGGCAGCCTGCTGAAAGGCCATGTCCGAGGAGTCGACGGAATGGGCTGCACCGTCATTGATGGTGAGCTGGACACCCACGATGGGAAAGCCGGCCAGGGTGCCCTTGCGCAAACAGGCCTGGAACCCCTTGTCGCAGGAGGGGACAAATTCCGTTGGAATGGCCCCGCCCGAGATCTGGTTCACAAAGCTGTACTCTCCTTCGGTATAAGGTTCCATGAAACCGGCCACGCGGCCGAACTGGCCCGAACCCCCCGTCTGCTTTTTGTGAGTGTAATTGAAGTCCGCCTTTCGGGTGATGGTTTCACGATAGGCAACTTTGGGCATTCCCGTTTCAACCTCAGCCGAATATTCACGGCGCATGCGCTCGACGTAGACATCCAGATGCAGTTCTCCCATCCCGCAGATGATGGTCTCGTTGGTCTCTTCGTCGAGAAAGGTCTTGAAGGTGGGATCCTCTTTGGTGAAACGCGTCAGCGCCTTGCTCATGTTCATTTCCGCCTTCTTGTCCTTGGGCTTGATGGCCAGTGAAATGACAGGAGTCGGAACGTGGATGGAGGTCATGGCATAGCGCACTTCACCGTCGGTGAAGGTGTCGCCGGAGGCGCAGTCGATCCCGAAGAGGGCCACGATGTCTCCCGACACCGCTTTCTCAATGTCTTCCATCTGGTCCGCGTGCATGCGGATGAGTCGGCCCACCTTGGATCGCTTGCCTGTGCGCATGTTGACGATGGTGTCCCCTTTCTGGAGGGAGCCCTGATAGAGGCGCACATACGTGAGCTGCCCGTAACGGCTGACTTCCAACTTGAAGGCAAGCATGACCAGAGGCCGGTTCTCTTCGGGTTCGAGGGTGAGAGGCGCTTCCTCTTTGTCCAGGTCCAGGGCTTCGTTGGTGATGTCGAGGGGGCAGGGGAGGTACGCTTCGACTGCATCCAGAAGCAGTTGAACCCCTTTGTTTTTGTAAGCCGAGCCCAGCAGGACGGGAGTCAGTTGCAGAGAGAGCGTCCCGGCACGAATGGCGCCGTGGATCAATTCTTCCGTGACTTCACCCTCCAGGATGGCTTCCGTGAGGTCGTCCGAGAAAAGCGAAATGGCATCCAGCATCTCTTCGCGCTTTTCTTTGGCCAGATCCAGGAGGTTCGAAGGGATTTCGCTTGTGACGATTTCCTCACCGCTGTCTCCTTCGAAAGTGACGGCCTTCATGGTGATGAGGTCGACCACCCCCTCGTGATCGGATTCAAGCCCCAGAGGAATGTGCAGAAGAACGGCATTGTG
>DAIQOB010000589.1:0-1692 GCA_036788075.1 Syntrophobacteraceae bacterium | reverse complement strand
CGTCGACTTCCTCGGCTTCGGGCAGCACTGCAACCGTCACTGCCGACGTATGGATCCTTCCCTGGCTCTCCGTGGCGGGCACGCGCTGTACGCGGTGGACACCCCGTTCATACTTCAACCGGCTGAAAGCGCCTTTCCCGTTGATGGCGGCCGTGATTTCCTTCAGCCCACCGATCCCCGTAGGATGGGTGTCCATAATGTCCACTTTCCATCCTCTGAGCTCTGCATAACGCGAATACATGCGAAAAAGATCGGCCACGAAGAGGGCTGCTTCTTCCCCGCCCGTACCGGCACGGATCTCCAGGATGACGTTTTTATCATCGTTGGGGTCCTTGGGGGAGAGCATCACCCGGAGGGCGCCCTCGGTATCTTCCTGATCCTTTTTGAGCTGGAGTATCTCATCACGGATGAGCTCCCTCATTTCCGGGTCTTCTTCCTGCTCCAGCAGCTCCTGACTCTCCAGGATCTGTTGCTTGATATCCTTGTAACGCTGATAGGCCTCCACGATGGGTGCAATCTCTGAATGCTCCTTGACAACCTTCTGATATTCCTTTTGGTTTGCCAGCAGATCCGGATTGCTGAGGTCCGATTCCAGGTTGCGAAACTTTTCGGCGACGCTTTCCAAACGGTCAAACATCATTCTCTTTGCCTGTCAGGTACTTACCACACATCGGAAACCCTCCAAACGCACGAAGCATCCATGGGTTTTACGCCGCAGATCCATGTCTCTCCCGGCAAGGGATCCCCCCCAGCGTCGCACCTCCCCCTGCAAAAGGGGGAAATGCAATGCGGAGTTGCCCGGCAGGTTCGAAGCATTTCCTTCCCAAACGCTCAGATGGCCAAATGCAGCGGCCCTCAGCTCTTGGTCTGGAATTTTTCGTATTTTTTGCGGAAGCGTTCGATGCGACCAGCGGAGTCCACCAATTTCTGTTTTCCTGTATAAAAAGGATGGCACTTGGAACAAATTTCCACGCGGATGTCCTGCTTGGTCGAGCCAGTAGGAATTTCGTTTCCGCAGGCGCACCGAATAACGGTCTGGTGGTAAGTGGGGTGTATATCCTGTTTCATGGGTGTGTTTCCTCCTTATGTATGGGTGGTGGCAACCTGTTCGAAATTTTTTATTATAGAGAAACGGACCTTATTTTCAAGTACTTTTAAGTCTTCCCGGGCACGCCGTCACCGATTCATGGAAGAGAGGAAATCGGCGTTGTCCTTGCTGCCCTGCATTTTGTCCAGGAGAAATTCCATGGCATCGATGGGATTGAGGGGAGACAACAGCTTCCGCAGGATCCAGATGCGGTTGAGATCATCCGGCAGCAGCAGCAGCTCTTCCTTCCGCGTTCCCGACTTGTTGATGTCGATGGCAGGGAAGATGCGGCGGTCGGCGAGCTTGCGATCCAGGACGATTTCCATGTTGCCGGTCCCTTTGAACTCTTCAAAGATGACGTCGTCCATGCGGCTTCCCGTGTCCGTCAGAGCGGTGGCGATGATGGTGAGGCTCCCTCCCTGTTCGACATTGCGGGCGGCTCCAAAAAACCGTTTGGGCCGATGGAGAGCGTTGGAGTCCAGACCTCCCGAAAGGATCTTGCCGCTGGGTGGAACGACCGTATTGTAGGCGCGGGCGAGTCGCGTGATGCTGTCCAGCAGGATCACCACGTCGCGCTTGTGCTCCACCAGACGCTTGGCCTTTTC
>DAIQOB010000588.1:0-1697 GCA_036788075.1 Syntrophobacteraceae bacterium | reverse complement strand
GCACCGACCACCAGGCCCCTTTGCCCATGATGGAAGCCATGAATCCTTCGGGAATGTACCCGTGAATGCCGGCTCCCACCGCAATGCCGAGCAGGACATACATCCACACCTTGCCTACAATATCACGCACCGCCGCCAGACCGTATTCGATACGCTCGGCCCAGGTTTTGCCCTCTTCGTCATAGTCGGCCTCAGCCGCCTGGATCTCCATGACCCAGTCTTCCAGGTGACGCTCCATGCGTAGCCGGCCGATGGTCCAACCGGCAATCATGGCGATGAGCAATCCGGTGCCGAGGTACATTGCCGCCACCTTCCAGCCGAACAGGCCATAGAGCAGCACCAGGGCGATTTCATTCACCATGGGAGCCGAGATGAGGAAAGAGAAGGTGACCCCCAGCGGGACACCGGCCGTCACGAACCCGATGAAAAGCGGAACCGCCGAGCAGGTACAGAAGGGGGTGGCAATACCCAGGAAAGCCGCCAGAACATTACCCAGGGACTCGCGTTTGCCGGCCAGGATCTTGCGGGTCCTCTCAGGAGTGAAAAAGGAGCGCAGAATGCCTACGGCAAAAACCACAAGGGTCAAAAGCATGAGGACCTTGGGGGTATCGTAGACGAAAAATTCCACCGCACTTCCGAAATGGCTCTCCGGCGAAAGCCCGAGAAGTGTGTACGTAAAAAATTTGGAAAAGGGCGCCAGACTGTTGTAGATCACCCACCAGATCACAAGCGCCGGGATGCTCATCAGGAGATAGCGCATCATTGGGGACCCAGGCTCGCTCTCGCAGGCTTCCCCCGGGATCAACTCCACTTTGGCCGCACAACAGCAGCCTTCATCTTCTTTGGCTTTCATCGTGAATCCCTTTTAGTCTTCAAAAACACAATCACCGGTGACGCTCCACCGAGTCGCTGTACACTCATACAGTTCCCGAAGCCACTATCATGCCCTTCGAACCGGGCCGGCGCCCTGCAGCCATTTCTTGATCTTGTTCCTGGGAGGGACGCTCCCAACCGCCATGACTTTCCCATTGATGAGGAGTGCGGGCGTTCCCATGACACCGTAGCGGGCAATATCTTTTATATCCGTCACATGGTCCAGACTCGCCGACAGGTTATCCTCCGCCAGAATTTCCATGATCGTCCGCTCCAGTTCGTCGCATTGAGCGCAGCCCGTGCCCAGGACCTTGATGTCGATCCCCTCCGGAACGGGTTCGATGTATGGCTGCCCCAGAGCCTTCCGGAACTCCCTCACAAAGGCCTGCTCATACTCCGTGCGTGCGGACTCAGCGATATAGTTTCCACTGGCAAGACGTTCCATCATGGCATCCCGCACTTCGTCATCCGATTTACTTGCATAGTCTTCCGTCAATTCCATGATGACCGATTTCAAACCGATGATCCCCACCGAATCGCGGCCGACTTTGATGCGAGAAATGTCCCTATCCGACATATCCCCCTCCTTCCTTTTGTGGCTTCACTTCCTGCAGATTTCTTCCCTCTGTAATTGCGGCACCACCTTCATGAGCCGACCGATCTCCGGGTCCTCTCCCAGCCAATGCTTCAGGTTTCCGAGGAGCGTGGCCACATAAGGGCTGCTCTCCCCGTTCGCCAGGGAGTAATTGACTCTTAATCCACTCTTCCGATAGGTCACCAGTCCCGCCTCCTCTAGAATCTTCTGATGGTTGGCAACCGTGGGC
>DAIQOB010000587.1:0-1709 GCA_036788075.1 Syntrophobacteraceae bacterium | reverse complement strand
TCAAGCATCTGGGAAGCTATGCCAAGGGCAGGACGGTGGAGGAGTAAGCAGGCCCGAAGCGCCCAGCCGGGCGGTCCGGGCGTCTCATCTCCAGGAGCGGCATTCTGCCGCGAGCGGAATGCCGCTCCTGGACAAGACAATATTGCCGTCTCGTGGGGCAGGGCCTCAATGGAGCATGAGACCCTTTACGTTTTGCTGGTGCCGCCGGTAAACCTCCGCCGCCAGGTCGGAAAGGGCTGGCTCGATGTGCTCCGCCTTGGGGAGATCCAGCGGAGGGGGGACGTTCAGGCTTTCGAAATGGATTTGCTTGATGTAAAGCTTCTGATCGAGGGAGGACAGTTCGTCAGCGGTAAAATTATCTCCGAGGAAATGCTTCCTCTCCAGTTCCATGGTGTCCAGGTTGCGCAGGAATGCGAGAAGCGCCAGGACATCGAAGTTTTTTTGGAAAGCGTTGATGTTGAGGTTTACCGCTCTGCATTCCGACAACAGCTCTTCATGGGCTTTGCGGTATTTCTCCATCCACTGACACAGGCGACAGTAGGCCTCGACGAGCAGCTTCCTGAATTTGCTCTTGTCTGTCAGGGCCTTCACACGAATGATACGGACCCCCCGTGCGAATTCTTTTTTCATGCATTCGCCCCAGAAGGAATCCGGCTGGATGTGGAGCAGAGAGGAGAGTTTTGCCTGCATCTCGGGATGGACCACCAGAAAAGCCATCCGGCTCAGTCTCTTGCCTGTTTTTTCGGCCCGCAAAAGCGTTTCGGCGGTTTTCTGCTCAAATTCCTCCAACTGAAGTCCGACAAGGTGCCTCTCCGTCAGGTAGTTCTCGATGACTTCTTCTTTGACCTGCCGAGTGAGGCCGGAGATGAGATCTTCATGCATGGGAACTTTCCTTTAATAACTTCCGCAGGCCTGAAAAAATCAATCCTGCTGTTGCAGCAGGTATGTTTGCGAATTCAAAAACACTTCGGGCACGGAAGGATTGTATTGCTCGCCGTGTTTGAGGACCCTGATCCGAATCGTCTCGGTGAGAGGCTCCAGGAGCAGGATGGAGTCGAACAAGTCATCGCTTTCGTTGCAGGGATAAGGGATTCCCCGTTCATTGGTCAGGGAAATGTGACGATGGGTGCGAGCAGACATCCACATGGGAACCTGATGCCTTTGAGCGAAGGCCTGGAGTGATTCCAGCGTCGAACGGTGCACCCTGTCGAAATCCAGGCCGTCCAGAATGACGAGCTCCGGGTGGAAATGGGCCTGCTCTTTGAGGTTCTGCAGGCTTTGTTCCAGTTTTTCAGGGGTGAAGGTGTGGTAGAGGTAAGCCAGAATGAATCGCTGACGTTCGGTGCGATACTGGATGCCCGCGACGTCTGCTCCCGGTTGGGAAGCGAAGCTGTTCTTCAGCAGCTCCTGGTACCAGACCTTGATCTTGTCCGGGATTTCGTCAATGCAGACATGGAGCACCGGTGTGCCCTGGAGCAGGCGTTCCAGGGCAATATGCGTCAGGCAGGCCGTTTTGCCCACTCCCGCACGCGCCATCAGAACACCCATTTTTCCCGGCGCCAGGGGCTCCCCCAGAATATCTCGAATCATCTCCATGCCGACGGAATCCGTCGACTCTTGCATCTCCATTCAGTTCTCTCCTTGTGTTTCGTATCGATGCTTCATCGGTGTGACGGAACTCTTTCACGACCCATGTTGCTGGCTTTGTG
>DAIQOB010000586.1:0-1738 GCA_036788075.1 Syntrophobacteraceae bacterium | reverse complement strand
GAGAACCTGGGGTGGGAGCCCAGGGTCCCGCTGGAAGAAGGGCTGCGCAAGACCATCGATTACTTCGACGACCTCATGCGCGCGATGCAGCCGAGAAGCTGATCTCCATGCAGGACAGGATTCTTGCCGTCAGAGAGAAGCTGGCGCAGTCCAAGCGGGTGGTGGTCCTGACGGGTGCGGGCATCTCCGCCGAGTCAGGAGTTCCCACATTCAGAGGGGAGGGAGGTTTGTGGCGGCAATTTCGGGCCACGGACCTTGCCACCCCCGAGTCCTTCGCGCGTGACCCCAGACTGGTGTGGGAATTCTACAACTGGCGCCGCGAGCTCCTGGAGCCTTTGCGTCCCAACGCTGCCCACCTGGCCCTGGTGGAGCTGGAGAAGCAGGTCCCTCATTTCACCCTCATCACCCAAAATATCGACGGCCTCCACCAGAAAGCCGGGAGTCAAAACATCATTGAGCTCCACGGCAACATCTGGTGGCTGCGCTGTACCCAGTGCGGCCGGCTCGGGGAAGACCGCACGGTGCCCCTCCCGGCGCTCCCCCGGTGCGCGGCGTGCCATGGGCTTTTGCGCCCCCATGTAGTCTGGTTTGGGGAAATGCTGGATGCCGCTGTAATAGAAAAAGCGTATGCTGAGATTCAGACCTGCGACCTGATGCTCGTCATTGGGACTTCAGGGACGGTGCAGCCGGCCGCTTCCATGGGAATGCACGCCAAGGGCGCGGGCGCCATGGTGGTGGAGATCAACCTCGAACCGACACCCTATACGGATTCTTTTCATATCAGCCTCATCGGGAAGGCGGGAGACATCGTTCCGCTCTTGACGTAGCTTCCGGTGCCGTCAGAACGTTATGGGGAGGCTGGAATGGAGTGCTTTACCTCGCTGATGAACTTTTCGCGCTCCTGAGGGTCGGGAATGGCGAGGGTGACCACCTGGTCCAGCCCGTCGAGGATTTTCTCCATTGTCGCGGCTTCCTGCTTGTTGGCCGGTTTGGGCTTCAAGGCCATCTGCAGATAGATGAGGTGCGTGAGAGTGAGAGCCAACTCGGCGGTGGCCTCATGGACGGCCATCATTTCATCCCGGGTGCGTTCCGATGAGTCCAGAATCTCCTGCATGCGGCGTTCCTGTACCCTGAGACTTTCCTCCAGTTTTCTGGACGTCTCACCCAATGTCTCTTCGGTTCTTTTCTGAGTATTCAGCTTTTCCGATGCCCCTGCCATCTGTTCCTGCACCAGGTTCGCCAGAGAGGAACGCTGAGCCTCGCCCTCCTTCACAATGGCCGCTATGGCGTCCTGCTTCATGGCCGAAACCTGTGCCTCGAAATCCTTTGTTCCGGGAAACTTCCACTCCATCTCCCGGAGTCGGTCGTAGTTTGCAATGGCCCCTCCGGAAAACAGTGCAAATACCAGGAAAATGGCGGTGACGCCCTTGCCCAACTGCTTTTTCACACAGAGTACAATGACGCTGGTGGTCAAAATCAAGAAGACCACCAGCCCGATGATCTCTTTCATGGTGGAAGCCTTTACCCCCTGAACGATCCGGGATGACGGGTTCAGCGACGGATCGACAGCGCTCTGAGGGCATTGACGCGGCCGGCTCCGAAGAAAACGTCGCGGCCCGAAGCGCCCAAGTCATCGGCCGATGCCTGGAGGCGATCTTCGATCTGGGTATTGGTGAGGGTGCCATTGGCTGCCTTCACCAATGCCGCTACCCCCGATACAAAAGCCGCCGCCTGTGAG
>DAIQOB010000585.1:0-1739 GCA_036788075.1 Syntrophobacteraceae bacterium | reverse complement strand
TATCTCCCCACCCTTTCCTACTGCGGGCGCATCCGTGGCGACGTGCTCAACATGACGGCAATGCTCTGCGGCAATCGCTTCGGCAGGGGATTCCTCCGGCCCGGAGGGACGGCATACGACGTGGAGCCTGAAAGGCGGGACACGCTCCTAAAGCGCCTGGATGCAGTGGAGCGGGATCTGACGGTTGCGGTCAATCTGATGTGGAAGGCCCCATCGGTCCTGGCCCGCTTTGAAGGTACCGGAACAGTGGAACGAAAAGTATGCGAGGCAATCGGGCTGGTGGGACCCGCTGCACGAGCCTCCGGAGCCAACCGGGATATTCGAAAGGATATGCCTCTCGGGATTTTCCAGTTCGCACAGGTCCCCGTCTCCACGTGGGACTCAGGGGACGTTTTCGCAAGGGGCTACGTGAGGTGGCTTGAGATCCAGCAGTCCATTTCCTTCATACGAGAGCAGTTGGAGAGCCTGCCCGGCGGAAGCGTGCTGTCGACCGCTGGAAATCCTGCGCCCAATCACCTGACGATTTCCCTGGTGGAGGGCTGGCGTGGAGAAATCTGCCACGTGGCCATCACCGATGCGGGAGGGAATTTCACACGATACAAGATCATTGATCCCTCCTTTCACAATTGGTTCGGGTTGGCTTACGCTCTCAGGGATCAGCAGATCTCCGACTTTCCGCTCTGTAACAAGAGCTTCAATCTCTCGTATTGCGGCCATGATTTGTGAAGGGTACCGGAGGGAATTCCACCGACAGGACCGGACCTGAGAAAAGGCTACGGCACCATCGCGCATGGAAACCCTGGAATACCGGAATGGTACCCGACGCCTCCATTGAATTGCCGGCCGACCCAAAAGATACGAAAGGCGGCTATCCCCATGTTTGACGTTTTATTGGCGAGACTTCAGCAAAAGCATCGCACGACATCCTATCCTCAGGGCTCCCCCCCGGAACTGCCCGACCGTTTTGTGGGCAGGCCTTCCATCAACACCCAGCTGTGCGCCAAAGGCTGCCTGCAATGCCTGGAGATCTGCCCGACCCAGGCGATCTCACATGAAAAGGCCCTGCAAATGGACCTCGGCCGTTGCATTTTTTGCGGTGATTGCGTCTCAACCTGCCCCACGGGAGCCATCCGCTTCACCTCGGAGCACCGGATGGCCACGAGCCGCCGCCAAGATTTGCTCATGGTTTCTGAATCCCTGCAACTGGCGGAGGCGCTGCAGGGGGAAATCGGGCGACTCTTCAGGCGTTCTCTCAAATTGCGCCAGGTGAGCGCCGGCGGTTGCAATGCCTGCGAAGCGGACACCAACGTCCTCGGCACTGTGGGCTGGGATCTGGGACGATTCGGCATTCAGTTTGTGGCCTCTCCACGACACGCCGACGGTCTCCTGATCACGGGCCCCGTTCCCGAAAACATGCGCCTGGGACTTCTGAAGACCTACGAAGCCGTTCCTTCCCCCAAAATCGTCATTGCCGTCGGTGCCTGCGCTCTGTCAGGAGGAATTTACAGGGGGCACGACGAAGTCCACAACGGTGCAGACTCTCTGCTCCCCGTAGATTTATATATCCCCGGCTGCCCCCCCCACCCCCTCACCATCCTTGACGGCCTGCTGAGGCTTCTCGGGATATAGCGGATATATCGACCGCCGGTGGGTGAGAAATGGGGACAGCCCTAAATTAAAAGTTGCGTCTCCGTCCAGCATGTGTTACCGTGTGCCAAATTTATTTTTCACAGACTGAA
>DAIQOB010000584.1:0-1747 GCA_036788075.1 Syntrophobacteraceae bacterium | reverse complement strand
GATCGTCACCGCCTCCGGGGCGGATATGGAATTTGAAGTGTTCGCCTTGAATGACGGCTGTTATTTCGAGGAAGGATTCTGCCGCACGTCTCACAGCCTCGGTCCCTTTTGCCTGGCGCAGGGGGAACCGTCAGTCCACGGGTCCCCTCCCGACGGCATATCCCCCGCCTTTCTTGCCGAGGGAATGAAGGACCTCCGTGAATATCTCTGGACCCAGAACAACTGCGGCTCGTCCTTCCAGGCCGACGGTCTGCCCAACGGGCCCTGCAGTCTCTGCCGGTTCGGCCACTTCAGAGACTGGGGCATCCACGCCGTGAAGATCGTGGGCCGCGAGGCATCCTTTGTCCGAAAGCTGGGAAGCATACAGCTCGTCAAGGCCGTGATGGATGAAGCTCGAAAGGGGGCCGGACATGAGGAAATTGCGCGACTTTCCCGCTCCCTGAGAAAGACTCCCGAGCTTTGTCATAAGGGATTCATGTGTTATTTCAGGGAATAATAAGAAGACTCACTCCAGCTTTGAATCATATGCGCTTCATGGGGCGTTACCTGCGGCCTCATAAGAAAGCGCTCATCCTTTCGACACTCCTCAGCGTGGTCAGCACCGGACTGGGCCTGGTACAACCTTATTTTGCCAAAGTCCTCATCGACAAGGTCTTTCTCGGCGACAGGCCGGACCTTCTCGTGCCCGTGCTGGCAGTCCTGATCGTCCTGCTGCTCCTGGCCTTTGCCACGCGGGTGGGCAACAGCTATCTTTACACCCATTACTCCGCCCGCCTGCTTTTCAAAATGAGAGAGGACCTGCTGGCACATCTCCACAGGATTCCCCTGACCTTCTTCAGCCGGAGCAGAATCGGCGACATCTATTCCCGCATCGCCTCCGACATGGCCGACGTGCAGCAGCTCTGGACCGTCACGCTTCCCCATTCTCTTTTCGATGTCCTCACGTGCCTCATCACCATCGCCATCCTCCTGTGGCTCAACTGGCGGATGGCCCTCATGAGCTTCGTCTTTCTGCCCGTCGGAGTGATATTGCTGCGAAGCATACGGCCGAAGCTGACGGAGCTGTCGAGGAAAATTGCGGAAAGCAACGCCGATGTAGCGCACTCGCTGTTCGAGTCCCTGAGCGGGACCTCGCTCATCAGGGCGTTTGGGGCGGAGGACCTGGAATGCAGGCGGCTGAGGGAAAGGCATGCCGATGTCCTGCAAACCCTGCTGCGCTACCAGGTAGTGGGAGCCCTCTCCGGTTCCATCCCGACCTTTTTCATCGTGGTCAACACTCTGGTGGTGTTCGGGTATGGAGGATTCTCGGTCCTCGGCGGATCCTTGAGCGTGGGCGAGCTGGTGGCTTTTTCCATCTACCAGGGACGTGTTTTCGGCCTTCTCCAGAGCCTCATGGACGGTTTCCTGGTAATCCAGAAATCCAAGGTATCCCTGGAGCGGGTGGGGGAGATTTTTGCCATCGAGCCCCAGGTGGGGGAAGATGGGGACCTCATCCTCTCCGATGAGACCTTTCGTGGGGCCATCGCTTTTGAGAAGGTCTCCTTTTCCTATGACGGCGGGGAGCAGGTACTGCGAGAGCTCTCTTTCCAAATCCCCGGCGGGCAGACCACGGCCCTGGTAGGTCCCAGCGGGGTCGGCAAGTCCACGATCTGTCACCTGATTCTGAGGCTTTTCGATCCCGTTTCCGGAGTGGTCACCCTGGACGGCACCGACCTGAGACGCTTCAACACCCACTGGCTCAGGAGCC
>DAIQOB010000583.1:0-1759 GCA_036788075.1 Syntrophobacteraceae bacterium | reverse complement strand
GGCACCAGGGAATGCTTTGGGCTGAGAGTGATGCGGGGAAAGGCTCGACCTTAATTTTTACACTGCCTTTGCGCAAGCCGGAGGGGGAATTGCATTGAGTGTCAGAGAGAAAGAAAGGATGGGCCCACCTTGGAGAGGGATGGCGGCAGGCTGCATGTTTTCGCTCTTATGGCTTACGGGTTGTGCGCAGACACCCCCGAAGCCCACGCCTCAGGTGGTCTGGGAGTTTCCTCCGCAAAAGGCCATGGAGAGCAGGGATTATGCTTCATTTCTGGAGGAGAATCAGAAGGTGCTCGAGAACTGTACTCCAGAGGCCCAATGTGATAGAGCGCTTTTCAATGTGGCTTTTGTCTATGCCTACCCCGAGAGTCCTTACTACAATCGACCTGAAGGGCTGCGGCGCATGCTGGAAGTGGTAGAAAAGTATCCTGAGAGTGCCTGGGGCTATCAGGCCAAAGCCATGGCGGTCCTGTTGAAAACAAGGATCGTCTTCATGGAGCCAAAGAAGCGTACGCGGATGAAGCGGCAGCTCAAATCCAGGGAAAGCAAGATCGAACAATTGCAGGACCAGATCGAACGCTCTCGAGAGATAGACTTGGAAATAGACCGGAAAGAAAGGGAACTGCTCCAATAGAAAACTTATGGCCAACGAACGAATTCTTGTAGTCGATGACGATCGAGGGCTGCTCACTCTCATGAAGGCCCGCCTGGAGGGCGCCGGGTACCAGGTGACTCTGGCCGGCAGCGGTGGGGAGGCCTTGAAATCCGCCGTGGAAGAAGTCTATAGCGTTGCCATTCTGGACCTCAAGCTGGGGGAAATGGACGGCATCACCCTCATGGAAAAATTGCTCGCCATTCAACCGTATCTTCCCATCCTCATCCTCTCGGCTTACGGGACCATCGCTACTGCAGTGGAAGCGACAAAGAAGGGTGCTTACGATTTCATGACCAAGCCGTTCGAAGCCAAGGACCTGTTGTATCGCCTGGAAAAAGCCCTCGAGGTGGGGAAGCTCAAGGTGGAGGTCGACCGGCTCCGAGCCCTCGTGCAGGAACGCTTTCACTTCGACAATATCATCGGCTCCAGCGAAAATATGCAGCAGGTTCTGCGGCAGGTGGCGCAGATTGCCCCGACGGATTCCACGGTCTGCCTGTACGGTGAAAGCGGAACGGGCAAGGAACTCATCGCCAAGGCCATCCATACCAGCAGCACCCGTTCGCGGGGACCCTTCGTAGCCATCAACTGTGGGGCCATTCCCGAAGGACTCCTGGAAAGCGAGTTGTTCGGGCATGTACGCGGGGCGTTCACTGGGGCAGACCAGGCCAAAAAAGGACTCCTGCAGCAGGCCGAGGGTGGGACCCTCTTCATGGACGAGGTGGCGGAGCTTTCCCTGGCGCTCCAGGTGAAGCTGCTCCGCACCTTCCAGGAGCATGAATTCTACCCCGTAGGGGGCGTTCATCCCCTCAAAACCAACATCCGGCTCATTGCCGCCACCAATCAGGATCTCCAAAAGGCGGTCAGCGAAGGCCGTTTCCGGGAAGACCTCTATTACCGCATCCATGTCATTCCCATTTATCTCCCTCCCCTGAGAGACCGCCGGGAAGACATTCCCCTCCTGGCTCAGCATTTCCTGAGCCATTTCAACCTCGCCATGGGCAAGCATGTGGAGGGTTTTTCCCCGGAAGCCATGCATCATCTCATGTTGCATCGCTGGCCGGGGAATGTGCGGGAGCTGTCCAATGTCATTGAACGGACCGTCGC
>DAIQOB010000582.1:0-1766 GCA_036788075.1 Syntrophobacteraceae bacterium | reverse complement strand
CGCCCTCACCCTGGTCCTGGAGCTCTTTCGACCCCTCCAGGTGGCCAAATGGGTGGTGGTTCCCCTGCTGCTCATCCTCCTCATGCTCTTCCGCCCCGAAGGCTTTCTGGGGCACCGGGAGCTCAGCGACGTTTTCCCCGGGCTGCGCCGATGGTTTTCACCGCAAGAAAGGCAATCATAAATGTCACTTCTGGAAATTCGGAATATGACCCGATTTTTCGGGGGGCTCCGGGCTGTTTACGATTTCAACCTCAGGCTGGAGGGCGGTGAGCTCCTGGGGCTCATCGGCCCCAACGGCGCGGGCAAGACGACGGTGTTCAACCTGGTGTCGGGCTTTTACGAACCATCGGACGGGGAAATCCTCTTCGAAGGCAAAAACACGGCTGGGCTCCGCCCCCACCAGGTGACGGGCCTCGGAATGGCGCGGACCTTTCAAAACATCCGTTTGTGGAACAGCCTGACGGTTTTCGACAACCTCTGCATCTCTCAACACTACCACCTGGGCTACGGCCTCTGGGACACGGTGCTCAAGACGCACGCCTACCGGCAGAGCGAGCAGAGGGTGAAAAAGACGGCGGATCGGCTCCTGGAGACCCTGGGGTTGAGCCACTATGCCAGGGAATATCCCAAGAACCTGCCCTACGGTCTGCAAAGACGGCTGGAAATCGGGCGTGCCCTCTCCCTCCAGCCCAAACTGCTCCTCCTCGATGAACCCGCGGCGGGGATGAATCCCGGTGAGGTGGAGGACCTGATCGAGCTCATTCGATGGATTCGCAAGGAATTCAAAGTGACCATCTGGCTCATCGAGCACCACATGCGGGTAGTGATGAGCGTATGCGAGCAGATCAAGGTCCTCGATTTCGGGGAAACCATCGGCGAGGGAAGCCCGGAGCAGATCAAGAAAAACAGGCGGGTCATACAGGCCTACCTGGGAGACGAAGAACCCATCCATGATGCTTGAAGTCAATAATCTGCATGTTCGTTATGGAAGCATTGAAGCCCTGCACGGCATTTCCTTCCAGGTGAAGGAGGGGGAAATGGTGGCTCTCCTGGGCGCCAACGGAGCGGGGAAAACCACCACCCTCATGAGCATCATGCGGCTGTCTCCTCCCGAAGGCCCCGTCGTCACGGAAGGGAGCATCCGCTACGGGGACACGAATCTCCTGCCCGCTGCCTCCCACACCGTCGTGGCCAGGCACGGCATCGGGCTGGTCCCCGAAGGGCGTCACATTTTCGGGAATCTCACTGTGCAGGAGAATCTGAAGCTCGCCACCTATGCACGCACGGACACGGAGCGCATCGCACAGGATTACGAGCGGGTTTTTTCTCTTTTCCCGCGCCTGGCCGACCGCCGGAATCAGCGGGGCGACACCCTGAGCGGCGGTGAGCAGCAGATGCTCGCCATGGGTCGGGCCTTCATGAGCGGCATCCGGTTCATCCTCCTGGACGAACCGTCCATGGGGCTGGCTCCCCTCCTCATGCAGGAGCTCTTTCGCGTGCTGAAGGAACTCAACGACGCCGGAACCACCATCCTGGTGGTGGAACAGAATGCACACATCGCTCTGAAGTACGCTCACCGGGCTTACGTCCTCGAGGCCGGCCGCATCGTCCTGGAGGGCTCCGCGGCGGAGCTGGCACACAACCCCGAGATCCGCAAGGCGTACCTGGGGTAGATCGAGATCGATCTCTGGAGGGAGGGACGCTGATGACGCTGACAGAGCGCTGAAAAACGCTGATAAAGCTTTCTTTTGAAAAAACAGCGACAG
>DAIQOB010000581.1:0-1793 GCA_036788075.1 Syntrophobacteraceae bacterium | reverse complement strand
AGGCTGGAATGCGGTGCCCCCACCATATCTGACGGCTGACGCACCAATCCTCAACATTTTCCAGCCAGATGAAATAATCCTTTTCCCACTTGGCCGGAATGATCCGGGTTTCTCCCCGGCGAACCGCTTCCATAGCCTTCTCTGCCAGGGGTTTTGTGGAAACGAACCACTGCAGGGACTGCATGGGCTCGACGACACTCTTGCACCGATAGCAGTGTCCCACCCGGTTTTTGTAATTTTCTACCTTGACGAGGAAACCGTCTTTTTCCAGGTCCTTGAGAATCTGTTTGCGACAGGCATAGCGATCCAACCCCTCATAAGCACCTGCAGCGGCCGTCATCACCCCGTTCTCGCCGATCACCTGCACCAGTGCCAGAGCATGTTTGCGCGACAGCTCAAAGTCGTTGAAATCGTGTGCAGGAGTCACCTTCAGAGCGCCGGTTCCGAACTCCTGTTCCACGTAGGAATCGCCAATGACAGGAATGAGGCGCTCCATGAGGGGCAGAATGACCTTCTGTCCAATGAAGGCACTGTACCTCGGGTCTTCGGGGTGCACTGCCACCGCTGTATCGCCGAGCATGGTTTCAGGACGCGTCGTGGCCACCACCAGGGCGCCCTTCCCGCTGGCCAGGGGATAACGGATATGATAGAGATGGCTGTCGAGCTCTTCCCCTTCCACTTCGATATTGGCCAAGGCTGTCATGCAGCGGGGGCACCAGTTGATCATGCGCTTTCCACGGTAGATCAGTCCCTCTTCGTAGAGCTTCACAAAGACATGGCGGACCGCCCGGGAAAGGCCTTCATCCATGGTGAAGCGCTCCCGCTGCCAATCGCAGGAAGCCCCCAGGCGCTTCAATTGATTGATGATGATCCCGCCGTACTTTTCCCTCCAGCTCCAGACTTTCTCCAGAAAAGCCTCCCGCCCCAGTTCATGGCGATTGAGTCCCTCCTGGGCGATTTGCCGCTCCACCACATTCTGTGTCGCTATTCCTGCGTGGTCCGTTCCGGGGACCCAGAGCACCTCGAATCCCTTGAGGCGCTTGTACCGGCAGAGGATGTCCTGGATCGTGTCGTTGAGAGCATGCCCGATATGCAGCTGCCCGGTGACATTGGGAGGGGGGATGACAATGCTGAAAGGGGGACGGGAACTTTCAACGTCCGCATGGAAATAACCATTTTTTTCCCAATGAGTATACCACTCGGATTCAACTTCCTGGAACACGTATGCTTTAGGCAGACTGCCTTCACTCATGTAACTGCTCCCTTATGGATTGATGCTGCAACCACGTGCTGTAACTCTGCGCACGGGCAAAGATGAGGCTTGCCCTCCGACCCATCGGGCGCCATCCCGGGCAACTTGGCAGGCGGTACAGGAAATGCCCCTCAAACACAAAACAAAAGAAGCTCTCCGCCTATTCGACCGATTCCTTTTTCATCTTTTCGATTTCTTCGTGGAGGACGGTTCGAACGATATCGGGCAGTCGGGCTTCGACCATCTGACGCACAGCCTCCAGCAAGCGCGATTCTATCTGAGAGACAAATCCCTCCAGAGCCGGAGCGGCGTCATCCTGCTTTTCGCTCTCAGCTCCCAGGAAGAGCGGAAGAACCTCAGCCCCGGACTCCTCCGGCGAAGGCTTCAGAGGCTCATCCTGGAATTTGGCGAAAATGTCTTCGTCAAATTCCAGCTGCTCTTCGAGCTCTCGCTCCGTCCCGTCAAGCTCTTCCCCGGCGATCGTGTCCTGCAATTTCGCATCGATTTTGTCACCAAAGGAAAACTCCTTGAAGAGATCCTC
>DAIQOB010000580.1:0-1797 GCA_036788075.1 Syntrophobacteraceae bacterium | reverse complement strand
CGCCGGGCAAAAGTGGTGGCAGACGCCGCAGCCTTCACACGGGAGCGGATCCACCACGAGATCCGGAGAGATGGCGCCGAAACGGCAGCGTTCCAGGCAGTCTCCGCATTGAGTACAGCGCTCGGGATCGATGGACGCTTTGTGCCCGGCCCTGAAATCATGACGCTCCACAACCGTGGGAGAAAGGAGCAGATGCAGGTCTGCGGCATCCACATCCGCATCGCAGAGGACCTGTCGCCGGGCCAGCGCTGCAAAGGCCCCTACAATACTGGTTTTCCCCGTTCCGCCTTTTCCACTGATGATGACAAGCTCTTTCATTGGCTTCCTTCTCTTCCATTGCCGCACCCGCCCTGAACCCTGCAGATGGCGTCGTACAGGGTCAGCATCTTTTCCCGCCATTCGGGAAGGACTTCCACCAGGATTTCCCCCTTCGCATACGATTCCGCCACGCGGCGGTCGAAGGGGATCTCCATGAGCAGGGGGATTTTTTCCTTCCCGGCGAATTTTTGGATGCGGTCATCTCCCAAATCGGAGCGGTTGATGACAATTCCCATGGGAATCCCGAGAATGCGAACCGCTCCCACCGCCAGCTCCAGGTCATTCAAGCCGAAGGGAGTCGGCTCCGTGACGAGAAGGACGAAATCACTTCCCCTCAGAGCGGCCATGACGGGACAGGAAGTTCCCGGCGGGGCATCCACCAGGGTAAGGCCGTCACCACCGGCTGCTTCCCGGACTTTGCGGATGAGCGGCGGCGCCATGGCTTCCCCCACGCGAAGGCGCCCCTGAACGAATTGCAGCGGCCCTCGGGTGCCCTCTTCCACGGCCCCCAGCAGGCGCTTCCCGGCCCGCACCGCATTTTCAGGGCAGACCATGAAGCACCCTCCACAGCTGTGGCAGAGCTCCGGAAACGTCAACGCCACCTCGGGCAGAATGGCGATGGCGTTGAACTGGCAGATCTCCTGGCACTTTCCACAGTAGGTGCAAAGCTTTGTATCGATGTCGGGGACTTCCGCCCAGAGCTCGTTTGTCCGGGTAAAGGTCGGCGAGAGAAAAAGGTGGTCGTTCGGCTCTTCCACATCGCAGTCGAGCAGCGTCACCTCAGGTTGTATATTCCCCAATGCAACGGCAAGATTGGCAGCAAGGGTTGTCTTCCCTGTTCCGCCCTTTCCGCTGGCGATACTGATGATCATTTTAAATTCTCCTTGTCTGAGCCCTATTTTCTCACCATGGGCTGATCACACTCGGGACAGCGCATCTGGGCACAGGGAATCCCCCGCAGGTGCAGGCCTTCCGTCCCGCAGGCAGGGCACAGGCAGAAATCTCCCATATCCAAGCCCGGGAAGCCTCCAGGGGCACTGGGCTCCAAGTCGCTGTCTCCTCCACTTCGCCAACCCCGTCCCGGCCTGAGGCACCGCTCCCTCCCTGCCGCCGTTCCGGGTGCATCACGCGGCCCTTCCTCCACGAGGTCCCTCTGGGCCTTCCGGGGACAGTCTCCCCGGTACTGGCGCTGCCCACGGCACCCCGGCAGCCAAAAGCGCGGTTCCTCGAGCTGCCGGCCCCTGTACGCACACAGAACATCCAGGACGGGCCCGGAAACCCCGCAGAGGATCTTTATCCCCAGGTTGGCCGCATAGCAGAGAAGCTCCCGGCTGATGGCCCCGCAGATGACGGTGTGAACCCCCTTGTCCTTCAGGCATCGCAGGATTTCGAAACCCGTCGCCGACGGAAAAAAGAGCTCTTCCCCTCTCGAGGCTTCCGGTTCCTCATCGAAAACGATCAGAACCCTTTTTGACCAGT
>DAIQOB010000579.1:0-1798 GCA_036788075.1 Syntrophobacteraceae bacterium | reverse complement strand
AGGGGTTGCGGCCACCATGCGAGAGAGCGTGTGGGCATTGTCCACGGGCTTTCCATCAAACCGGGTGATGACATCGCCACGCTTGATCCCCGCCTTATCTGCAGCTCCGTCGGGAACGATATCTCCCACGATGACGCCTTTCGTTTCCTTGATGCCGAAAGATTCCGCCAGCTCAGGCGTGATGTCCTGGATCATGACGCCCATCCAGCCACGGATGATCTTCCCTGCTTTGAGTTGCGGAATCAGGTCCTTGGCGACATTGACGGGAATGGCGAAGCCGATTCCCTGGCCTTGAGCCACAATGGCGGTATTGATGCCCACGACCTCGCCGTTCATGTTGAAGAGCGGGCCGCCGCTGTTGCCCGGATTGATGGCGGCGTCGGTCTGGATGAAATCGTCATAAGGGCCCGCACCGATGATGCGTCCTTTGGCACTGACGATGCCCGCCGTTACCGTGTTGCCGAGTCCGAACGGGTTGCCCACGGCCATCACCCAGTCGCCCACGCGCAGGGAATTGGAATCACCCAATTGGGCCGGCTTGGGAAAGTCCTTGTCAACCTTTACCTTGATAAGAGCCAGATCTGTCTTGGGATCGCGTCCGATCACCTTGGCATCGTAGTTTTTGCCGTTTTCTGTTTTTATCTTGATTTCATCGGCCTTTTCCACAACGTGGTTGTTGGTCAGGATGGTCCCCTGCGCATCGATGATGAACCCCGACCCCAGAGCATGCGTTTTCATCTCACCCTGGGGCATTTCTCCACCAAAAAAGCGCTTGAAGAATTCATCTCCAAAAAATTCCCTGAAGGGTGAATTGGGCGACATGAACGGCTGCATGGGATTTTCTTTGACAACCTGAGTCGTGGAAATGTTCACCACCGCGTGATTGACCTGTTCCGCCAGATCGGCAAAGGAAGGCGGTCCCTGAGTCCCCAAGGCGACTGAGGAAAGATATGGAGCATGAGCCGAAAAGACCAGGAAGAATGTGGCCAGGGCGAGAGGCAAAACGAGGTGTGTTCGTACAAATGCCTTTCGAAACAGAAATGTCATGAAAACTCCTTTCTGATACCTGAAACGCTGCAATCAGGGCATTCCTAAAACACATCCCATGATTTGAACTCTTGCGTCTACCATGAAATCATGAGACGTTGTGAGTAAAACGCATGACCTGGAGAACCATACAACTTTCAACATCCCCGGAAAGATGTTATAGACAAAATAAACTAATTGGGTAAAAAAGCAAGATACTTATAGAAATGCAGAGGGGAGCGCCGTGTTGGAAGGGCGGTTGAACGTGATAGAGGCCTGTGACAAAGCCGAGTCCATTGTCATACATGCGAGGGAGATGAACCGTCTCCATGGGAGGGCTGTCCGCTACCTGGGGGAAGGGGGGCTCCGCATGCGCATCCTCAATATGGCGACGGATGCTTTTGAGGACGAGTCCCTGAAGGAAGAGGTCTTTGCAGGTGACGAAAGCCTGCTGAGCTTCTTTTGCGGGGTATGGATCCAGTTCCTGCTGGTTGAAATTGCGGGCGTCAAGAAGGAGCGGCTCCGCAGCGTGGCGGAGAAGGTTTATGCGAGCATTCAGGAGGCCAAAGCCTTGCATTGAATTCCTTGATCGGGTGCTCCACAGCCACACCCAGGGCATCCAAACCTAAGGGTCCGTTTTTGCCAACAGCTAATGGCTAAACGCTAGCGGCTGAAGGCTCACTGAACGGCAGGGGGGTATGTGATTCTTCCCTGATGTCTAATACGACAACGAGACATTGCTCTCCCACGTAGGGTGGGCTTTCGCCCACCA
>DAIQOB010000578.1:0-1799 GCA_036788075.1 Syntrophobacteraceae bacterium | reverse complement strand
GCCCGGGTCATCTGCTCACAATGGGCGGCCATCGAGGGGAAGGGAGAGACGGGGTTGGGGTGAAACCTTTCGACGATAACCTACTACAGGATTTGTTTCTCCGGAGACTTTGACCTTATGGAGCCATCGTTGAAGAAGCAGAGAGCCGGGCTGATTGGATCCCGGGAAAAATGCAGGCGGCAGGACAAGGAACTGCAGATCCTCTTTGATATCTCCTCCGCCCTCCACGGCTCCACACATCTTCAAGACGTTCTGCAAAAAGCCCTCATGGCGATTCTTACCCATTTGAATTTCAAGATGGGGGCAATCTATCTCCTCAAGGAGGTGCAGACGGACCAGATGCTCCTCGAGTTGGCCGCTCATCATGGCTTCACGGAAGGCCTTGTGGAGTGCATTAGATTCCTTCTGGCGCCGCATCAGTCGATGGGGAAATACTACCTGGACGATCCCGTCAAGTGGCTGCCTCCCAGCAAGCTCTTTTTCACGAAGCTCCAGGATCGCCTGAAGGATGAGGGAATCCAGGAGATCATCCGCATTGCCCTCGTGACCCCCAAGAAGTTCCTGGGCCTGCTCTATGTCACCAACCACGGTCCGCTCCAGCTGCGGCAAGATCGCCGTGAGCTGTTGAAGACTATCGGGCAGCAGCTGGGCGTGTCCATCGAAAACGCGCAGCTCTTCGAATCCGTCGAGCGGGCCAAGAGTGAGCTGGAGATCAGCTTCGACGCCATCCAGCACAGCATCTTCCTGGTGGACACGCGCATGCGCATCTATCGGGTCAACCGGACGAGCGAAATGGTTTACGGCAAAGCGGCGGACATGATCGGTAAGAAGTACACGAACATCCTTTATGGTCTGGAGCAGCCGCACAGTGAATGTGTCATCCAGTCCTGCCTGAAAGAGGCCCGGCCCTTGCGACGTGAGGGGCCCCACCCAAGGTGGGGGGGATACTACCACTTCTATGCGTTCCCCGTGCTCAACCCCACGGGGACTCTCGAACGCGTTGTTTACTACGAAAAGGATGCTACGGAAGCGAAAAAGCTCGAGCAACGGCTCCAGCAGAGCGACCGGCTCCAGGCCCTTGGGACGCTGGCGGCCGGAATCGCCCATGAGATTCGCAACCCCCTGGCGACGATCAATTTCAATGCCCAGATGCTCCAGCGAGAGCTCAGCCTCGACACCGGTCAGCAGCAGATGTTCCAGGATATGGTGCATGAAATCAGGCAGATCGACCGGATCGTGCAGCAGGTGCTCCAGTTTGCACGGCCTCGGGAGCCCCAGTTTCTCCCCAATCAGCTCAACGAAGTCGTGCGGTACTGCCACGATCTGGCCCGGGTGAACCTGCGCAAGGCCAACGTGGAGGTCATGTTGGACCTGGCGCAGGATACTCCCCCTCTCGTCATGGACTTCAACCAGATCAGCCAGGTGGTGATGAACCTGATCCTCAATGCGGTAGAGGCCATGGCCGACGGCGGGAGACTGACCATCAAAACGGAGTGTCGCAAAGACCCGTCCACCGTGGTGCTGGAATTGAGCGATACCGGCCCCGGTATCCTGGAGGAGGACAAGAACCGCATCTTCGACCCGTTTTTTACGCGGAAGCCCGAGGGAACGGGATTGCGGCTCAGCATATCCCGGCAGAATTTGGAGAAGCACGGCGCCTATATCGAAGTGGATTCCGTGCTGGGAAAAGGAACGACTTTTCGCGTCTCTTTCCCGCTGCCTTCTCAGCAGGCTGTCTAAATTAATTCCCCCCTTGAGGGGGCCAAGGTGGGTGTCAAAATTTGACAAGCCAAAAGAAC
>DAIQOB010000577.1:0-1805 GCA_036788075.1 Syntrophobacteraceae bacterium | reverse complement strand
GGGTCGCCTCCACAGGAATCACCCTCCAGGCAGCACTCAGGGAAGGTTTCGATGCGATCCAGGCCCTCGTCGTCCAGGCCGACCGCGCCCATTTCTACCCGACCCAGGACCTCATGTACCTGCAATTGATCGTGGACCGCAAGACGCGGCGCATCCTCGGGGCTCAAGGGATCGCCCACAACGGCGACGCCCTCGTGGGCCGCATCGACGCCATCGCCGCCATGCTCCCCTACAGACCAACCCTGGACGACCTCTCCAACATGGAAGTCGCCTACTCGCCGCCCTTCGCATCGGCTTTGGACATCCTCAATGCCGCAGCCAACACGGCGGAAAATATCCTGGACGGCTACAACAAGCCGTTGGATGTCGAAGAGTTCGATCGCTGTTTCTTCCAGGAAAAATCAGACGACGCCATTTGCCTGGACGTTCGTGGACCGGCCAATGCGGCTCCCTTTGTAGAGCAGTTTGGTGACCGATGGGTCAATATCCCCCAGGAAACCCTAAAATACCGTATGCAGGAAGTTCCCACGGACAAGAGGCTCCTGGTGGTGTGCAACTCGGGAGTGCGCTCTTACGAGGCCCTCCGGCAACTGGAGCACGCGGGATTCTGCCAGGCGGTCAATGTTCAGGGCGGTGTGGCTGCTCTCAAGAAATCCGGCATCCTGAAATCCGACGACACCGCAGACCAGGGTGCGGAATAGTTTCATGGAAGGCATGCATGAGAGGCGCGACATGACACCTCTGGCCCTCTTCTGGGACCAGTCCCTGGTGTGGGGTCTGGTCTTTTGGGAAACCCTGCGTAAGCTGGCCATTCCCTTCACGCTGCTCACGGGGAAAGATATCGCCGAAGGGCGCCTGGCCCATTACAGGGTCATCGTCGTCCCGGGAGGCTGGGCCTCCCACAAGATGAAGGCCCTTGGAAAGCAGGGTCGTGAAGAAATCGACCGCTTCATCCTGAGGGGAGGCAGCTACCTGGGCTTTTGCGGAGGCGCGGGGCTCGCTCTCTCCAGCCCGCCGTCTCTCTCGCTGGTTCCCTTAGAGCGCATGCCCCTTTCGGAGAGACTCCCCAGCGCCAGCGGGGGGGTCCTGGTTCAGGGAGATTCTGACCATCCTGCCTGGCGGGGGCTGCCGGAGCAGCTTCCCCTTTCCATCTGGTGGCCCTCTCAGTTCTCGGGATCCCTGACCGCGTCCGTAAGCCCACTGGCGACCTATGCGGCAGCAGGTGAGGACTTCATGGTTGCGGACCTGCCCGTTTCCGATCTCAGGCTTGCCGCCGGTGACGAAGGGGCCACACCATGGGAGGCTCTGGAAGCGGCCTACGGCATCAACCTGAAGCCAGAAAGACTCCTGGGGCATCCGGCCATCATCGAAGCCACCCGGGGCAAGGGAAGACTGATCCTCTCCTATCCCCACATGGAGACTCCGGAAGACAGCTGGGGGCATGCCCTCCTGCGCAATGTCCTGGACTACCTGGACGAGAAGGCTTGCGACGCTCTCCCCCACCACCCCGCTCCTCCTCCGGCGCCGGCGTATGCTTCTCCATCACTCCCGGGCAGGGCATCCATGGAGTCTCTCATGCGCGCGAGGGATGCCGCCGACGCGCTCATCCGATTCGGAGAGAGGCATCTACTCTGGACCTGGCGAAGGCCCTGGCTCCTTCATTGGAAACGGGGTAGCCGGGGATTGGAATACGGCACCCTGGCCGTAACCCTCAGGGCTTTGGTGGAACTGGGTGGACGGGTCGCGAACGAAGCGGGGGCTGTCGATCCATGGAGGGAAGAGGCAGGTAAAATCGAGAGAAATGT
>DAIQOB010000576.1:0-1806 GCA_036788075.1 Syntrophobacteraceae bacterium | reverse complement strand
GTGGCATCAAGCCAGCCGCTTGACACCGTTGATGACGACAGGGGTAGCGGGGACATCTTGATGGTATCCGACGGTCGTTGTGGCAACCTTTCTGATCTTGTCCACCACATCCATGCCCTCGATGACCTCGCCGAAGACGGCATACCCGAAGCCCATGGGCGTGGTGTTCTTGTGGTTGAGGAAATCATTGTCGACGGTGTTGATGAAGAACTGGCAGGTGGCGCTGTGAACCATCTGCGTTCTGGCCATGGCGATGGATCCGCGCTTGTTTTGGAGCTCCGGTCTGGCTTCGTTCTGGATGGGTGGCTTGGCCGCCTTTTCCTTCATGTCCGGGGTGAGTCCCCCGCCCTGGATCATGAATTCCGAGATGACCCGGTGAAAGATGGTTCCATCGTAGAAGCCCTCGTCGACATATGCCAGGAAGTTTTCCACTGTAATGGGCGCCTTATCGGCCCAAAGCTCAATTTTGATGGTGCCTTCCGAGGTTTCCATCACTACGACAGGATTTGCGTCCGTGCTCTTCATACTTCTCCTTAAGATGTGAAATGTGTGGGGGGATCAAGCTGTTGCCCATGACGGCAGGCGCGATGGCGCCCACACTGATGCTTCCCCCTCAAAGTTCTTCCCAGATCGATAAACACCCGGTATTACTTTACAGAATGAGGCGTCTAAGCCCCTCTCGCCATTTCTTCGTCCTGGATTTCCCCCAGAGCAATGGCGACATCCCTGACAAGCAGGACCCATTCCAACCTCCAAAATCAGTTGCCTCCCGTGGGAGATTTCCGAGGATTGTTTCTTCCGCTGTTCGGGCGTTTTCCTCTCCAACAGGGAGAAATTTTGTCCGAATGTACGGCAAAAGTCAAAAAATTCTTGTTCCGCTTTTCCTGGCCCTGGATGTTGATGAATCACCCCCCATGACCGGGATTGCGTGGATCAGTGTTCGACAACGGCTGATTCAAGCCGAAGCCCGGGAAGCCGCAGGGTGAATGTCGTGCCTCTTCCGGGATGGCTGTCGACTTCGATGTCGCCTCCGTGGGCTTCCATCAGTTTGTGGACGTTTGCCAGCCCCAACCCCACCCCCCGGGGCTTGGTCGTGAAGTAGGGATCGAAGATGTGGGGCAGGTCTGCAGGCGGAATTCCCTCTCCCGACTCTGTCACTTTGAAGACGACCTGGTCCGCTTCTTCGCCGGCCCGCACCTGGAGTTTTCCTCCTCTCTCCATGGATTGCAGTGCGTTGAGGTAAAGATTCAAGAGGATTTGGGAGAACCGGTCCGGATCTACATGCACCTGCAGGTCCTGCGGTTCCACGCGGGATTCGATGGCTACACCCTGATGCCGGGCGTCCATTTCCACCAGGTGAACGCTGTGCCGCAGGATCTCCAGGCAATTCTGCGGTGACTTTCGCAGCTCTGTCGGTCGCGCATAGTCGAGGAGCTCCGAGACCACACGGTTGAGCCGCTCCACTTCCTGCCCCATGACCTCGGCAATCTTCCGTCCCCGCTCGTCATCCTTCACCCTCCCTGCCAGTATGGTGGAAAAGCCCTTGATGGAGCTGAGCGGATTGCGAATTTCGTGGGCTACCCCGGCCGCCAGGCGCCCTAAAGCCGCCAGGCGCTCACTGCGGCGCAGCTGTTCCTCCAATTGCTTGATATTGGTCATATCCGTAAAGAGAAAAACGTTTCCCACAGCCTCCCCGATCCCGTTCCGCATGACAACAGCATTGACGAGAAGCGGAATGCGGGCTGTCCCGCCCGCCGGTCTTGCCAACGTCACCATCGTCACCGCCGATGTCAACGATTTCGCCCC
>DAIQOB010000575.1:0-1807 GCA_036788075.1 Syntrophobacteraceae bacterium | reverse complement strand
CGGTCGCCATCCATGATGGGGTGGCCGAGGCGGGATGGTCAATCCCCTTTCCGCAGCGCGAGGTGCGGATCCTCAACAAGCCGGATGGTTGATCTCCGCCATGCTCATCCTCGGAAGAGTCTACCCTTTCTGTACTCCCGCAGTGACGCGGAGAACGAGGGGGGATCCCCCTCACTCCAGAGAGTGTCTCCCAACTAGACAGTGCCTCCAAAAACGATTATGAAATTCAAGGTGCTGCGGTTCTGATTCGGGATCAAGAACCTGACATAGCTTGCCATTTTCAGGCGATCGGGTTCGGAATCAATCCAAGTGATTTCGTTTTCTACAATATAAATTCCCCCGGATGCTGCCAATGCGTTTGAGGACACTACAAACGTTTTGCATCTTAGTTTTGATTGCGGGCATTAGCCTTGCCACTGAGACCTCGGCGAGGGTTGCCATGGCGGCGCCCGAATTCCTGGATCAGGAGGCTGCCCCGGGAGCTCCCACTGTCGACTTGTCCCAGAAAAGCGTCCTGGTCCTTCACACCTTCCAGGCCAACATGCCTCTTAACATCAAAGCCGACCAGGGAATCAGGCAAACGCTGGAAACCGCTGGACTGGGCGTAAAGCAGCAATTCTACGAATACCTGGACCTGGCAAGCAGTTCCGATCCTGAGCAGAAACAGCAAGTTGTCGAAATGCTGCGCCTGAGGTATGCAGGGCGGAAGATGGATATTATTATCACGCTGGAGCTGGCGGCCATTCAATTGCTTTTGAACGAAGGTCGGGATCTTTTCGCGGACACGCCCGTTCTGGCACTCGATCTACCCCCTGCCTTTGAACCGACGGAGACCGGTCGCAGGATCATCCTGCAATCCAATGAATACGACTTTGCCGGGACCCTGGAACTGGCACTGAAGCTCGTTCCTGGGGCAAAGCGTGTCTATTTCGTGATCGACGTCTTTCCAGAGCACCAGATGTATATAGACCTGGTGCGAGATAGTTTCAGAAAATGGGAAGGTCGGCTCGAATTCATCTACCTGAGCGACAAGTCCGTTGAGGAGATGCTTGCCATGGTCTCCAGCGCTCCATCCGAGAGCATCGTGCTCTATTTGGTAGTGGTTTCCGATATTACCGGAAAGGTATACAACCCACGGGACGTCGCCCAGTTGATGAGTCGAGCCTCTGCGGCGCCGCTCTTTGGGTATTACGATACGCTGCTAGGGCATGGCATTGTCGGCGGCTCACTGGTAAGTTTTGAGCGTCTAGGCAGAGAAGCGGCCAAGTTTGCCCTGGGAACTCTCGCCAATCCCCAGAGCCTAAAGGCTTCGAAGGCGGTCCTGGAGATACCCAGTGTTCCGATGTTCGACTGGCGGCAGCTCAGGCACTGGAACCTGAACGAGGGTGTCTTGCCGGAGGAGAGCATCATCATCAACAGGCAGCCCAGCCTTTGGGATTATAAATATTATGTCATCGGAGCCCTTGCTTTCATCGTTGGGCAGTCCCTGCTGATCTTCGGCCTTCTGATTCAAAAGCGCCGTCGCCGTAGTGCCGAGGAGTCGCTGCGACAGAAGAACGAAGAATTGGATAACTTCTTCAGCGTGAACCTGGATTTGCTGTGTATCGCTGACACCAGGGGCTATTTCCTGCAGCTTAACCCTGCCTGGGAGAAGACCCTCGGCTTCAGCCTGACGGAGCTCAGGTCTCGGCCCTTTGTGGAGCTCATCCATCCCGCCGATGCCCCCGCCACTGCAGAAGTAGTGAAGTCGCTTGCATCCCAGGAGCAAGTGGTTGGCTTCAGCAACCGTTACCGAACCCGGGACGGA
>DAIQOB010000574.1:0-1821 GCA_036788075.1 Syntrophobacteraceae bacterium | reverse complement strand
AGGAAATGATTTAGGCACCGAAGAAACCTGACGAGGACGCATAGAAGTGGAAAAAGAATTTTTTGAAGGAGAGTTTGTCAAGAGAAGGGCAGACATTGAATCCGGAGATGTCATGGTGGTCGGTGCAGGGATCAGCGGCATTCAAGCCGCCCTGGATCTTGCGGAAACGGGCTTCAGGGTGTTCCTGGTGGAAAAATCCCCCGCCATCGGCGGCAAGATGTCCCAACTCGACAAGACCTTTCCCACCAATGACTGCTCCATGTGTATCGAATCTCCGAAATTCATCGAATGCGCCCGGCATCCCAACATCGAGATCCTGACCTATACCGAGGTGGACAGAGTACGCGGAGAAGCCGGGGACTTCAAAGTCACCCTCATCAAGAAGCCCAGGTACGTCATAGAGGAGCGTTGCACGGGCTGCACCACCTGTGTGGAGTACTGCCCCGTCAAAGCCCCTGATCCGTTCAATCAAAACCTGTCGTTGAACAAGGCCATCCATATCTATTTTTCCCAGGCGGTTCCCCTCATCACTTATGTGGACCCCGACACCTGCCTGTACTTCCAGGACGAAAAATGCAACATCTGCCTGGGAGCGTGTAAGAATAACGCCATCGATCTTCACCAGGAGGCCGAAGAGGTCGAGGTGGAGGTGGGAGCCATCGTCCTCTCTCCCGGATATGAAATCTTCGACCCCGGGCTGCGGAACGATTACGGCTATGGAAGTATGGAGAACGTCGTCACGAGCCTCGATTTCGAACGGCTGCTGTGCGCCACGGGCCCCTATGAAGGGGAGATCCGGCGCCCTTCTGACCTGAAGCACCCTCATAAGGTGGCCTGGATTCAGTGCGTCGGCTCCAGGCGGGTGACTCCGGGCGATAACAGCTATTGCTCCGGGGTATGCTGCGCCTACACTCAAAAACAGGTGATCCTGGCCAAAGACCACGACGCCGATCTGCAGGCCACCGTGTTCCATAACGATATCCGGGCATTCGGCAAGGACTTCGAACGCTTCTACCAGAGGGCCGAGAATCTCCCGGGGGTTCGATTCATCAGAAGCTATGTCTCCGTGGGAAAGGAGATCCCGGAAAGCAAGAATGTCACCATCCGGTACTCGACCCTCGAGGATGGAGTCCAGGAGGAAGAATTCGACCTGGTGGTCCTGTCCGTCGGCTTGAACCCTCCCCGCCATGTGAAGGGAATGGCCGACAAGTTCGGCATCGAGCTGGACCCTCACGGATTCTGCAGGACCAACCCTGTCAATCCCATCGAGACATCCCGCCCTGGAATTTTTGTCAGCGGTGCCTTCCAGGGCCCCATAGACATCCCCGAATCGGTGGTGAGCGCCAGCGGAGCGGATGCCCTCTGCAGTCAGCTCCTCGCCTACCGGCGCGGGAAGCTGGACAAGGAAAGGGTCTATCCACCCGAAAAGGATGTGTCGGAAGAGGAGCCCCGTGTGGGCGTGTTCGTGTGTCACTGTGGAGCCAATATCGGGAGAGTCGTGGATGTTCCTTCCGTCGTTGAATATGCTTCCACACTGCCCAACGTGGTCCATGCACAAGAAAGCCTCTTCGCATGCTCCACGGACAATGCCCAGCAAATATCCAACACGATCCTGGAAAAAGGGCTCAACCGGGTAGTCGTCGCCGCCTGTACCCCCCGGACGCATGAGCCGCTCTTTCGAGACACCCTGCGTGAGGGAGGGATCAACCCCTATTTTTATGAAATGGCCAATATCCGGGAGCATTGCTCCTGGGTGCACTCGCGGGAAACGAGGGATGCCACCCAGAAGGCCAAAGACATTGTGCGCATGTCCGTGGCCCG
>DAIQOB010000573.1:0-1832 GCA_036788075.1 Syntrophobacteraceae bacterium | reverse complement strand
ATGAAATCCCGGCCATCCACCTGGAACATCTTGTTTTCGGCTACAGAAAATTCCCTCATGGGCTGCCTACTTGATATGGGTGATGAAGTCCGGCACGGTCGTGACCAGGAGCGACCTTCCCTTGAATTCCTGGGCGCCCTCTTTGAAGGTGGCCACGATGGCGATGAGGCCGGTGCCTTCCCGGTGCTGAGGCCGCGACTCAATGGGGCCGTAAGTCGTGATCGGCGTATACAGGCCGTTTGGCACGGGCGTATCCAGGTACTTGAGGTCGTCGTCGTTGTCCCTTGTTTTCTCCTCTTCGAGGACCCACTGGGCGTTGACGGGCTCGAGGATCAAATCGTCGGCCGTGTCAGGCTTTCCATCCTTCCCGAAAGATACGGCGCGCGCCACAAACTGCACGCCCTGCGGAGGATATGCCGGACCGCAGCTGACCCGGGCGCGTCCCAAAGCCGGGAATATTTTAATGCCGTCCACTTTGTTGTAGATGGAGATCTTCCCGTCAAGGGGCTTTCCCTTCACTTTAAGCTGGACCGATCCCACGGGAGCATTAGCTCCCACTGCCACTTTGCAGAGGTACCTGGAGGCGCCCGTCTTTTCGATCTTCTTCACCTGTATGTTGGTGTCGGAGAATTGTACGTCCTGCTCCTTGAGGGGTTCAGGCAGGTTGGCGCCTATGATCAGCAGGTCCTGGGTGGCAGAAGGCGAAACCTTGAGAGACTGGGGAAACACGGCGAGAACGTTGGGGCTGCCGCCCACTCGGGCGAAGCGTTCATTCCCCTGGGAATTGGAATCCTGGACGACGCTCCACCACTTCCCCGTAAATATTCCCGAGCCGCTGTCCAGGTCGAAAACGCCCTCGATTCTGCGTGTCACGGAGGACGTGAGGGCATACCGGAGGTGGTAGCCGCTGTAAAGGGTGCCGGTCCCGCTCATCTTCAGGGATATTCCGTTGAGGTAGCGGGTTTCCTTTTCGATGAGCAGCTCTCCTTCTCCCTTTTTGGGGTCGGGTTTGAAGGTGTAGCTCCCTTCATAATAACCGAGGCCGGGATCGTACCCTGAAATGACCCAGGTGCCGGCCAGGTCAGGTTCCTTGCGGTTCTTCATCCATTCCTGCCATTCCGGCGTGTCGAAGGGGTAGAGCTTCGCCAGCACCGGCATCAGGTCCTTGGATTCAGCGGCCCAGTCCATTTCACGCATTTGCGGAATGACCGTCGGATAGTAGCCCAGGTGCAGATTCCTGATGTCTTCCCAATTGGCCGCGGTCATCCGGTGGGAGGCGATCTTCCCGAAGGTGTGGCACCGGACGCAGGCGGTGAAGAGGCGCTTTTGGGTGTCGTCCTGGGGCGTTTCGACGTACTGGCTGTTTTCGTCGCTGTTGATGTAGGCGATCTGGGCCATCTCGCGGGGAGTCAGGCAGAGGTTCCTGCTGAGCTCCTTCACTGCGACGTAGAATTCGGAATCCGTCACGATGGCGCTGTTGAGCCGGATCATCCTGTCGACGACATTCTTCCACTCTTCCGGGGTTTTTCTCGTGAAGTCGATGACATCGATGTTCCCCTGAGGGTCGGCCTTGTGGCAGGCTCCGCACTTTTGCCTCACCACCGAGGATTCGGGAAATCGAGTCTGACCGTAGGCGGGCGTCTGCAGGGAGAGTAAAGGTACCACTAATAATGGTATCAATAATAAAAATAAAAGCGGGCTTGTCATACACGATTGAGTAAACTGCTTCATACATGACCTCCGAGTTTTGGGATAATGGATGGAGTGCTTGATCTTGCTGAGGGTGCCGATGGCGGCAGAGTCCTCATGGCACACTGCCCCGGTGCATTAAT
>DAIQOB010000572.1:0-1835 GCA_036788075.1 Syntrophobacteraceae bacterium | reverse complement strand
AGCCTTCAGCGTTGATGGTGCCGGCAAACACTTCATCACCCGGCTCCTTGATAACAGGTGTGGCTTCGCCGGTGATGGGCGACTGATCGACAGAGGTGATTCCCCGCGTGACAACCCCATCCAGGGGGATCTTCTCCCCGGGGCGCACAAGGACGGTGACTCCCACCGGGATGTCCTCCACTGGCTTTTCCTCGATGTCCCCGTCGGTGGGGCAGATGAAGCGGGCTCTGGTGGGGGAGATATCCACGAGGGCCTTGATGGCCCGCCGCGCCCTTTCCACGCTCCAGGATTCCAGGACGAGGGCCAGGGAGAAAAGAAAACTGACGGAGGCGGCTTCGAGCCACTGCCCGATGGTCATGGCTCCCAGCACGGCGACGGTCATGAGGAGGTTCATGTCCGGTTGGAGGCGGCGAGCGGAAAAATAGGCCTTGGGTAAAACATACCAGACGCCGGCAAAGACGGCCGCGGCATAAAAGGCGATTCCCGCTGTCCCATGGCCGAAAGTGTCTGCAGGTTTTTCCCGCAGGGCCTCCAGGATGCTTCCCAATCGGTAAGCTTCCATTAGAAAACCCACCAGGATCAGAGCCCCGCTCGCCGCGCACAGTATCAGGCGACCGTGGCGCTGCCACATCCCTTCCTCCACGGCGCAAACACCCGAGGCGCAGGCCTCTTCCCAGGGGACCGCTTCCATTCCTGTAGCGGCTACGACTTCCCTGACTTTCTGAGGTGTCACCGTTTCATCGGTGGAGACCACTGTCATCTTGCTGTTCAGCAGGTCGAAGGTGAGATTCAATTCTCCACCCACCAGCGGACCCACCTGCCTCTTGAGGACTGCAATCTCCTCCCCACAGCACATGCCCTTGATGCGAAAGGCCATTCGTTCCATTGCAGCTCCGTTCTTGAAAGCGCTTTTTGCTTATTATAATCCCGTTGGCCATTGCAGGCTCGTGCATTCAAAAGAAGCGGGGTGAGCTTGACCCACCCGGACGAAATAAGGTGCATGCCAGGAGTGATTGACTCACTTTTCAGACAGCTTCTAAGCGTTGTGCCCCCTCTTTCCATCAAAAGAAGGGCTCCAGGATGATGAGGGGAAGCTTGAAGGTTCGTTCCACAAAGCCGAAGAGTCCCGATCCGATGGCTGATGGCGACAGGGGGATCACGGAGGGATCTTCGATGCTGCCGGAGACCTGGACGGGAAAGGCGATGAGGGAATCCCCCAGGGCCTTGCCCACCAGGGGAATGAGGGCGATGATGCGGTCCACGGTCCTCAGGGGAGAGACCAGGACTGTGAAATCCAGAGTCCTGTTTTCCAGGTCCATGCTGCCGCGCCACGCCATTTTCAGGTAGGGACCGTCGATGAGGCCTTTTTTGAGGGTGAGCTTTCCGTCGGCCAGAGTTCCTTCGGCATCGATGGAATCGTAGGCGAATCCCTCCTGGGAGAGGTCCGGAAACTTGCCCCGATAAATTTCCGTGATATTGACGACGCTCAGAATCTTTGCCAGCAGGCCCATGCGATAGATGCGGCCCTTGTAGGCCTTGAATTCCAGATCGCCGTTCAGATCCCGCAGGAGGTTCATTTCCCCTGCGGCGGCCTTCAGGTCCCCTTTGAGATCGAATCGTCCGGTGATGAGACCGTCTTTGATGTGGTCATTTTTGACACCGCGCCAACCGGCCACACCATCCGTCTGCTGGAACTGCCGGCGGAATGGAGCCAGTCGATCGACGCAGCCAGCGCAGGTAGTGGTCAGACCTGCCTTGGCCCGGCTGCGGCCATTCAAGATGCCAAGCACAAGTACGAGCGGGCTTTGGCGGCCATGCGCGAAAGCGATCAAACC
>DAIQOB010000571.1:0-1853 GCA_036788075.1 Syntrophobacteraceae bacterium | reverse complement strand
AGGCTGGGAACTGGCCAATGTCTATGAAGACGCCGACATATCCGGGGCGAAGGATGACCGGCCAGCGTTACGGGCACTGCTCACGGCAGTCAGAGCAGGAGATATCGAAGCCGTTGTCCATTAAACCCAACCATCCGTCATCAACAAGTCACGATCTCATCCGTTTAAAGCACAGATCGGCGCTTCACAGCCGTCACACGGTGACAAGCTTGAAGGAATCGTTCGTCAACCGCTCGAGCTTATCCTTGCGCACGATGAAATCGAGCTCGATTCCGACAGCTCCCTGCCCCGGCAGCACAAATTTGGGCTCGAGAGCGAATACCATTCCCTCTGTCAGTATCCTCCTGTGCCGGGCGGTGATGACAGGAAGCTCGTTGATCTCCAGGCCGATCCCATGGCCGATGAAAGACACCTGTCCATCTCCATGGCCCATGAAATAGTCCTGAAGGCCCGCCTTTTCGACAATGCGATACGCTCGAGCGAAGACGTCCGTGCATTCAACGCCCTCTTTCACATAGGCCATCGTATCTTCAATGATTTCCAGGGAACACTGGTAAAACCTTTGAAAGGGCTCCGCAAGCTTGCCCACCACAAAGGTCCTTGTTTCGTCAGTGATATAGCCGTTATACCCGCCGCCATAGTCGATGGTGACGGGGATCCCCCTTTCCACACGCTTGAAGGAAGACCCCTGTGGAATTGCAGGGGTTATGCCGGCGCCTGCGATGGGTACGTCGGCATAGGTCACCATGGAGCCCGTATATCCCGCCTGAACGGCCATGAGGGTCATTTCCTGGTTGATGCCCCGCATTCGCAGGAAACCCTGGTGCCCGTGCCTTCTCCCGATGCCGATGAGGGCCGCCTCGATGTCGATTTCTGTTGCCCCTTCCCGAACTTCCTGCCTGGCGGCCTGGAATACAGGGGCCATCATGCTGCCGGACTTCCGGAGCTGAGTGAGCTCAAAGGGGCTCTTGACCATCCTCTCTTCCCTGATGCATGGAGCCAGGTCGGCATAGCGGTCGAAACCGAGGCTGCGCCTCAACCTCTCAAAAGCCGTCACGGGCAGCACATCGAGCTCCAGTCCCGCCACACCCCTGAGAAGCCCCTTTGACTGCAGGATTGCCTTGATTTCCTTTTCCTTTTTAATGGGGATGATGTCGAGGGGCGATTCCCTTCTGCCCCGCTCGATGCTCTTTTCCAGGAAAAAGAGGGGTTCCCCGTCGAGGGGAACGACGAGCACCCCCTTCTGGGTGGTGCCGGTGAAATAGAATTCGTCCACGTTCTGAAAAATGACGCCAAAATCGATTCCACTTTTTGCCATCAGGGCTTTGAGCCCGTTCATGCGCTTTGACAGCTCTTCTTTAGGGACAGGATCAAAGGCCCCTGCTTCGTCCATCATCTGCTCTTTTTTCCCCTTCCGGTGTATGCCACTCGGTAAACTTAAAAGCCTGCGTTCGTGCTTCCATCCCCCAGCAAGAACGCGCGTACGTCCCCGTTCGCCTTGAGATATGAAAAGGCGAACGGGAAATGAATTTCCGTTCCCTGGCGAGCATCAGCCGGTCCCGAAGCCAGTGAAATGAAATCCCACCGGATGCGAGACGCCGGGCATTCCATCAGAGAACGCGCTCCAGGTTGATGGTTTTGGACGGTGTGAATTGGTTGGAGCCAAAGAAATGGATCAGCTTGGAATCATTCCAGGTGACGAGGGTGTATATCTTTTGAACCCCGAGCTTCTTCAAATGCCCCACGAATTCATCCATCAACTGCTTGCCGATGCCTTTATGCTGGTAATCCGGATCGATGCCGAGGGTATCGAGGGTTGCCTGCTCCTGGAAGATTCCATATTCTCCCATATA
>DAIQOB010000570.1:0-1873 GCA_036788075.1 Syntrophobacteraceae bacterium | reverse complement strand
ATTTTCCACCGCATGGATCTACCAGAGGCGCCGCGCATTGAATTCCGGAAACCCGAACTCCAGGATCTTCCTCACGGTAGCTGCAATGTCGTAGGGAATATATCGAATTTCCAAGAGGCGCGTCTCGTCATCCCAAATGACGTATTTGGCGCGGTTGTCTCCATCCCTCGGCTGCCCCACGCTCCCCGCGTTGACGATGTACTTGTATCCCTCCGGCAGAAAATTCCTGCCCTGTTTCAAGGGGATTTCGCGCGGCCGATCCTCCCCAGAGCTCATGACGGCCAGCTCATGGGTATGCCCCACAAAGCACACCTCCTGCTCCAGTTCCCGAAAGGCGCGGCGCAGGCAGCTCTCTACTGCCTGATACAGGTACATATTCACGGAATGAGGGGGAAATCCATGGACGCACCAGCACCGGCAGACAACGCGGGAAATCTTCAACGTTTTCAGAGACTCGATGCTTCCGGGAGAGAGAAGCCTCCAAGTGATCTCCAGGGAGAGGCGCGCCGCGGGATTGAAATGCGACAGGGAAACAGGATTCACGATCCCCAGTTCATGGTTGCCCATGACGGAAGGGATGCCGCGCTCCCGAATGAGCTCCAGCACCCCTTCGGGATCGGGACCGTAGCCGATGTTGTCCCCCAGGGAGACCACCGCGTCCACGGACTGCCGATCCAGGTCCCGCAAGACCTGTTTCAGGGCCTCCAGATTGGCATGGATATCGGAAAGCACCGCGAGACGCATGTGTTGACTTTCGCCTTCACTGCTTCAGCGCCCATGAGGGAACATGATGGTGCGCACGATTCACACCGGCATCCAGGGTCTTGTACGAAGGCTCCAGGCGGGCCACCAGGTCCCAGAATCGTGGCGAATGATCCAGATGCACCGTGTGGCAGAGCTCGTGGATCAGAACGTAGCGGACCCACTCGGGGGGAAGGAAAAGAAGCCTGCAGTTGAGGCTGATGGTTCCCCTGCTGGAACAGCTTCCCCACCGGCTTTTCTGTTCGCGGACCTGCACCCTGGTACACTTGAGCCCGGTCTGCTCACTGAGAGAATGCAGCCAGGGAATGAGCTGCCTCCGACCCTGGTGCTTCAACCAAAGATGAAGGAGCTCCCGGCACGTTTTGGAATCCGTCACGTTTCCAACCAGCTCCAGCCTGGAATCGGGCAGATGTATCAGCTCCGTCTTTTCCCCATGGCTCCGAGTATACCCGACGGTATAATGCCGGTTCACCGCCTTCAGCTCCACTGTCCGGGGAAGGACCGAAGCGTCGCTGCGGGGCTCCACCCGATGCTGGATCTTCCGGAAAACGCTGTCGATCCACTCCCGTTTTTCGTGGAGGATGGAAGGGATGCGCGAGCAGTCAAAGCCGGCCGGGACCACGACTTCGAGCCCCTTCCCCGGAAAAATTTTGAGGATGACCCGCTGTGCCCGAGTGCTTTCCCGGACGGAAAAGGGCGGCAGCGCTCCATGTTCTCTCATTGCCGACGTCCTTTAAGCAACAAGGCCGAAACAAGAAAATCAGAATCCCAGGTTTTCATTAATAAGGACCACGTGGACGCGTCCCTTGGGAGACGACTTCTCGGTGATGACCCATGTATTGCAAATGCGCTCCGGACTCTTGCATTCCTCGCAATACGATGTCGTGGCGCACGGAGTCTTTCTGTCCAGGCGCATGGCGTTGGCGGGGGCTGCAAAATCCTTGATGCGCAGCATGGCATCTTCCAGGTCGGGAACGATCTTGTTGCGCCCCACGAGAACGACGACATTGCGAGGGCCGAAGGTGAGAGCCGCCTCGCGGTTTCCCCTCCCGTCCAGGTTGACCAGCTTTCCCGTTTCGGTGACCGCGTTGGTCCCCAGGATGAACAGATC
>DAIQOB010000569.1:0-1875 GCA_036788075.1 Syntrophobacteraceae bacterium | reverse complement strand
CATGGTGGATTTCCAGGATGCGGCCGATCGCATCATCGGCGGCCTGGAGAAGAAGAACCGTGCCATGAATCCCAAGGAAAAGGAGATCGTGGCGTATCACGAGTCCGGCCATGCACTGGTGGCCATGTCCATTCCCCATGCAGACCCGGTCAACAAGATCTCCATCATTCCCCGGGGCATTGCGGCCCTCGGCTATACGCAGCAGCTTCCCACGGAAGACCGCTATCTCATGACGCGTGATGAGCTGTTGGACCGCCTGCAGGTGCTGCTGGGGGGACGGGTGGCCGAAGAAGTCATCTTCGGGGACATTTCCACGGGGGCGCAGAACGATCTGCAGCGGGCGACGGACATCGCCCGCAGCATGGTGATGGAATACGGGATGAGCGAACGGCTGGGGCCCATGACCTATACCCGGGAGCCGCGTGCGGCACACCTGGATATGGGGATCGGTCCAAAGGAAAGGGAATTCAGTGAGCGCACGGCCCAGGAGATCGATGAAGAGATTTCCCGACTCATTGAAGAAGCTCACGGTAAGGTCCGTGCCGTTCTGAAAGGCCACAGCGACTCGTTGAAAGAACTGGCTGGAATCCTCCTGGAGCGGGAATCCATCGAAGGGGATGAACTGAAGCAATTCATCGAGGCTTTCAAGGCCAAAGCCTCTCCACCGCAGCCATGAGGGAAGGAGGGGGATACTTCTTCCGATGCTTCGCTTCCCTTGCAGCAATTTTCCCGGAAAGATCCCATGAGAGCAATCACGGCCTGTAATCTGGACTGCCCCGACGCCTGTTCGCTTCTTGTCTGGACAGACGCCGAGGGCAATCTTCAGCTGAAGGGAAATCCGGATCACCCCTTCACCTCGGGTTTCACCTGCAAGAAATCCAGGAACTTTTTCCAGCGCCTCCGGAGCGTCCATCGGCTCAAAACGCCCCTTTTGCGGGTGGGGAAGGGCTGGCAGGCCATCTCGTGGGACGAAGCCCTGCAGCTTTGTGCTGAAAAGATTGCGGAATACCGGAAAGAACCGGCTTCTATCCTCCATTTCCACGGCGAAGGGGCTAAGGGAGTTTTGAAGCAGGCGGGGAAGCTCTTCTTCGCCCTCCTTGGTTCCTCCCAGGTGAAGGGGTCCCTTTGCGATGCCGCGGGCTATGTGGCCTGTGTCATGGATTTCGGGTCCCGGGACAACAATGACATCACCGATCTCCTCCATGCCCGCCGCATCGTCAATTGGGGCAAAGATCTTTCCCGGAGTTCCATTCATACGGCCGCCCTCGTGCAGAAGGCCCGCCGCGACGGCTGCCAGGTTCTGACCATTTCTCCCGGCGGGGACGGCAACGGCCCGTTTTCCCACAAAACCGTCCGCATCCGCCCGGGTACCGACCGCTTCCTGGCCGCGGCTCTCATCCGCCTCCTCCTGGAACGGCAGGGAGCCCCCTCTGCCATACTGGAGCGCACGCACAACGGGGAGGCCTTCCTGACCCTCATCCGTTCGCTGGATGTGGACCGCCTGCTGGAGCAGGCGCTCGAGGTGGCGGTCGAACAGGAGGGCGTTTCCAACGCCGAGCGGCTGGAGCGCTTCTTCGCCTCGCTCGGCACGGCGCTGAATGACCCGGCCCTGGATTCGGCGCTGTTCTACGGGCAGGTCTCCTATTTTCTGGAATTGCTGGAATCGGGGCGCCTGCAGATCAAAAAGACGCTGGAGCCCAACCACGCCAAGCTGTATTTCTTCAAAGCCGCCCCGGATGTGATGGACTAGCTCAGCCCGGGCCAGACCGGCAAGTTCATCACCGGTTCTTCCAACCTGACGCGCGCCGGCCTGCAGGGCCAGCACGAGTTCAACGTCGAGATTCTCAATCCGGGCTATGCGCGGCTGGACCTGCC
>DAIQOB010000568.1:0-1892 GCA_036788075.1 Syntrophobacteraceae bacterium | reverse complement strand
GTATTTTGATCATGGCCATGCTGGGGACGGCCATCCCTTCGGCGTTTCTGAACAATACTCCCATCGTCATCCTGTTCGTTTCCATCATCATGAGTGTTTGCTGCGAATATGGGCTGAGTCCGTCCAGGTATCTCATTCCTGTCTCCTTCAGCTCCATCATCGGGGGTACCTGTACTTTGATCGGGACCTCGACGAACATCATCGTGAGCGACTTGAGCGTCAAGTATGGTTATGGCGCCATCCATATGTTCGAGCTTTCATCTGTTGGGGTGCTCATTGCGGTCGCCGTCATCGCCCTGGTTTTTTTCCTGGCGCCTGTCGTCATGCCCCAGCACAAGGCGCCGGTCTGCGAACTGAAAGGCGACGCCGCGCCGCGCTACCTGGCCGAGTTTTCCGTTGTTCCGGAAAGCCGGCTGATCGGAATAGAGCCCCTGTCGTTTCTTTCCCAGCATTATCCAGGCATCGAGCTTTTTGAAGTGATTCGAGGTCCGGCCATTTACTTTCCCGAGCGGGAGAAGGCCACGCTCTCTGCCGACGACATCCTTTTTGTCAAGGGGACAGCCAACGATTTGGTTGCGTTGCTCAATGAGGGTTTCCTGGACTTGGCCCACAAGGTGGAGGGACTCAATTTCGTTGCGCATGACGAGAATTCCCTCATCCTGGAATTGATCATTCCGCCGGATTCCGAGCTCATTGGAGAGCAGCCCATTCAGGCCGACCTGCAGAGGGAACTGGGCGTTCAATTCATTGCGGTGAAGCGGAAGGGAATACATTATTCACGGCAAAAACTGAGGTATTTGAAGCTGTCGACGGGTGATGTTCTGCTCATTCAC
Organism: Syntrophobacteraceae bacterium; assembly: GCA_036788075.1. Lineage (GTDB taxonomy): Bacteria > Desulfobacterota > Syntrophobacteria > Syntrophobacterales > Syntrophobacteraceae > Desulforhabdus. Next base: position 1,059 of record DAIQOB010000568.1, on the reverse strand, counting down.
TGCACGAGGGATAAACTGGATGAGCTGCGAAACAATCCGGACATCATGGTCCTGGAGGATGTACACCATCGAATCATCAACAAGAAAAAGGCGCCCATTGCCCTGGGCATTTTTGCAGGCATGATCGTCGCCGCCTCGACGGGCTTTATGGACATCGTGACGGCGGCCGTTGCGGCAGTCTTTCTCATGATCATCACCAAGTGCCTGCAGTTGAGAGACGCATACCGGTCGGTGGACGTAAAGGTTCTGATGCTCATCATCGGCACCATCGCCCTGGGAACGGCCATGGAAAAAACCGGCGCCGCCAAACTTTACGCCGAAGCGTTTCTAGCCCCGTTCAGAGGACAAACCCCTGCCCTCATCCTCAGCGCATTCATCCTCCTGACCAGCCTCATCAGTCACATTGTCAGCAACAACGCCACTGCCGTTCTGCTTTTGCCCATCGGCATCTCGACCGCCTTATCCCTTGGAGTCGACCCCAGGCCGTTCATCATCGGTGTCTGCTTCGGCGCAAGCTGCTGCTACGCTTCCCCTCTCGGGTACCAGACGAACCTGCTGGTCTATGGGCCTGGTGGGTACCGCTTCGGTGATTTTTTAAAGCTCGGGATCCCTGTTGTGATAGTTGCCTGGCTGCTGAGCTCCCTGCTCATTCCACTCGTGTGGCATTTCTATACTCCAAGCGGATGAGATCCTGGCTTAGTGATGATCCTGTAGGAGCGGCTTCCGGCCGCGATGAAAATGTCTGGCTCCATGAGAATTGCGGCTGGAGCCGCTCCTACAAAAGTCCAGATTTCAACCGATCCCGGTAGAGCATGGTGGACAAGTTCATCTATGATCACTTCCAAGGTCCGTCAAGGGAGGAATCGTAGTGTCCCACGGGATAAAAACTTTCGTCAACCTGTACCAGTGGAATCAACATTCAGAGGGAGGTTACCATCATGCCGGACAGCCCTGTGGAAAGAATTGTTGTGGATCCCCAGGAACAGAAACCGAAGGCCGGAACAGCCCTGTGCCTTTCGGGAGGTGGCTATCGCGCCATGCTGTTCCATGTGGGCAGCA
>DAIQOB010000567.1:0-1905 GCA_036788075.1 Syntrophobacteraceae bacterium | reverse complement strand
GGAAGCCTGTCGGCCACCAGGAGCCCCTCGGGAGTTGGCCTCACTCTGCCATCCCCCATCCGAACCCAATTGGATTTTTCCAGGTCTGCAAGAACAGCATCTGCTCCCTTCATCTCCCGAAAAAAATCCACATCGATCCCTTCAAGGGTTCTAAAGCCCAGGAAGAGCGTTTCCAACCCAAGCTGTTCAGGCGTCAGGGCTTCCCGCTCCTCCACCGGCATCTCGCCCCTCGTCAGCCTGTCGCAATATTCGGCAACGGATCTTACGTTCCACCATCGCAGGCCGTCCTGGAAGGAATGGGCTGCCGGGCCCAGCCCCAGGTAGGGCGTGTGATTCCAGTATTTTCCGTTGTGGCGGGACAGGTAACGGGGACTCCTGGCGAAATTGGATACCTCGTAGTGGAGGTAGCCCCGATCCCTGAGGAATCGGGACGTGAGGCTGAAAAAACGGCTCTCGGCCTCATCCCCCGGCGAGTGCAGCCGTCCCTCGGCATGAAGTTTTCCAAAAGGGGTCCCTTCGGCCAGGGTCATCTGATAGCAGGAAAGGTGCTCGGGCTGGAACCGAAGCGCCCGTTCCAGGTTCTCTATCCAGTGGGCTTCGCTCTGCCCCTGAAAGGCATACATGAGATCGATTCCCACATTTTCGAATCCTTCCGACCGTATGAGATCCAGCGCCTGCTCAGCGCGAGCCCCAGTATGCCGCCTTCCCAAAAAACGGACTTCGTCCTCATGGAACGACTGGACCCCCACGCTGAGGCGGTTGATCCCCAACTCTCTGTAGTGGGAGAGCTTTGACGGAGTCACGTCGTCGGGATTGACTTCCAGGGTGAGTTCAGTATCGTCTGCAAAAGTGAAATGGCTGTCCAGAGTCTCCATGACGGTCGACAGCTCCCTCTGACCGAGGAGGCTCGGAGTGCCGCCTCCCAAATAGAGGGTGTCGAAAACGGCAAACCGGGGGCTGTAGTGTCGGGCTTCTTTCTCCAGGGCTCCCAACCAGGATTGGACCTCCTCCAGAGAAGTTACAGAATAGAAATCGCAGTAAGGGCATTTGGTCCTGCAGAAGGGAACATGGACATACAGGCCGGGCCTCGGAGTATCATTCATCGTTCGTCTTCAGCACCGCCACGAAGGCGCTCTGAGGAATCATGACGGCCCCCACCATTTTCATGCGCTTCTTGCCGGCTTTCTGTTTTTCCAGCAGCTTACGCTTCCGGCTGATGTCCCCGCCGTAGCACTTGGCGGTGACATCCTTGCGGAAAGGCGTGATGGTGGAACGGGAAATGATCTTCCCCCCCACGGCTCCCTGGATGGCGATTTTGAACTGGTGCTTGGGAATCTCCTCCTTCAGCCGGTCGCACACCTGGACTCCCCACTCGCGCACCCGCTCCCTGTGAACAATCATGGAAAGGGCATCGACCTTTTCACCGTTTACCAGGATATCCAGTTTGACCAGTTCACCCTGTCGGTACTCGATCATTTCATAGTCGAAGGACCCGTACCCCTGAGTGATGGTTTTGAGCTTGTCATAAAAGTCGAAAACGACCTCGGAAAGGGGCATGTCGAAAATGATTTCGATGCGACCGGGCGTAGGGTAGTTGAACCGGGGATTCGTTCCGCGCTTCTCCATCCCGAGCTTCATCACCGCTCCCATATAACGCTCGGGAATCATGATGCTCGCCTTGATAAACGGTTCCTCTCCCTTTTTGATTTTCATGGGATCGGGATAATATTGGGGGTTGTCCACCACGACGACGCTGTCGTCGTTCAGGGTGAACCGATACTGAACACTGGGAACCGTCATGATGATGGACTGATCGAATTCCCGTTCCAGCCGTTCCTGGACGATTTCCGGGTGGAGCAACCCCAGGAAGCCGCAGCGAAATCCCTGGCCCAGGGCCACCGACGA
>DAIQOB010000566.1:0-1910 GCA_036788075.1 Syntrophobacteraceae bacterium | reverse complement strand
CTGAGACGAGAAGAAAGCGCACTGATGATTTTTCGGTCGTGCTGGCTTGCACGACATCCCCCGCATGGTCAAACAACACTACCGTTTCCGGAACGCAGACGCCGCGGCGCTCCAGATCCGACCAGCCGGCGCTTGAAGTCTCATGGGCATAGGCATCCCGGCACTCGTCGAAATACCCTTCCCCCGCCATTATGTAAGCAAAGGCTGTGTGCCCTGGCGGAATCGGGTGCCGGAAGACGATTCCGGCTGGAACGCTTATGTCCAACATTTCCGGTTCAATGACTATGTCCTTCACCGGCCCCTGCACATTTCCGACTTTCCCTGCAACAACTTTCACCGGCACGTCACCCTCCAGTGTTGCTTCGGGGATATCCGCCGCCTTCACATCACGGTAACGGGGAGCCATCATCTTCCGGTTTGCCGGCAGATTGGCCCAGAACTGAAAGCCCCACATGGTACCCGTGGGGCTTTGCTTTGGCATTTCCTGGTGAATAATGCCGCTGCCTGCGGTCATCCACTGGACGTCGCCGGCACCGATCACCCCCTTGTTCCCCATACTGTCACCATGCTCCACCAACCCTTCCTGCACGTAGGTGATGGTCTCAATGCCTCGGTGCGGGTGCCACGGGAAACCCGGCAGGTAATGAGCGGGGTTGTTGGAATGAAAGTCATCCAGCATAAGGAACGGGTCAAACTGCGGTACTTCGGAATGACCGAAGGCTCGTTTGAGATGGACGCCTGCGCCCTCAATGGTCGGCTTGCCCTTCCATATCTTCTTGATCTTGCGGATTGAATTCATGAGCCTCCTTTCCATGGCTGCCAATCAGTATACCCATGGGATTATGTCCACCCGAACCCGGCAGTCCCGTCTCAGAAAGCAAAACAGTCACACCCCAAGCCCCAGGAATCGCTGTAGCGAGGTGTGGCAGCTTTGATGCCGGTAGGTAGTCGCCCGGTAGCGTCTTCGACAGCAGACACCCTCGTAGCCGTCCTTCATAGCGCCCAGGGCGGGGTAAGCCAGGCAGACCTCGGTCCAGAGAGCGTCACGACAGGCTTCTTCCTGCCGGTTGCCTTGACTGCAGCCACGAATCTTTCGTCCTCGCAGGAGTTCATGGAGGTGCGCTCGACAGGTTCCTGGCCGGGAAAAACATGGAGGAGCTGCGGCCACATGGTGCCGGAGAAGCTCTTGGTTTCCACCGTGGTGAGAATGGCGGGCACATGGAAGATTTTTGCCGCCTTGGCCAGCAGCTTGACATTGTTGAAGAGCGTTTGTCGATCGATGCTGGCTACGCCGAAAACCACCTGGGGCTGAAAGTCGATGAAAATCACTGCGGAGCTCTGTGGGTTGAGCAGTTCTGTCTTCATGAGCGCTCCTCTATGTTCGACGCACGAATGGGCCATGGGCAATAATCGGGCAAGCTCACTGCTATTCGCCAAGCGGCTTCATCTCATCTCACCTGACTCGTACGCCATCGAAGTATCCAGGAGATGTCCCCAGCTCGGTAGGTGCTCCCGGAAAACCGTAGCGTATGACCTGCCCTTGGATTCATCCCGGCGCCAGTCGGCCTGTAGTTTCGCGCCAATCGACCACCAGTTCCTGATTTTAGCTCCTGCCTGAGACAGAGCCGCTACGGGGGCTTCGCGCTGCAGAACGCTCACCGCTCCCGAAGCATCGATCACAGCCATATTCAATCCTTCAAACAATATTTGAAAAATAAACCCGAAAAGATCTCCCGCAAGCACATAGTCCAAATGTGGATGAGGGCAACGGAAGTACTGCTTAGCTGATAATCATTGCCTCCTCTGAACAGGCTCTGAAATGAACCTGGACGTGGTCGACCCGATGACCATGAGCCCGGTCCCCCGCGATGGCGTTACAATCGGGGAAATCGTAATGCGCGGCAACAATG
>DAIQOB010000565.1:0-1926 GCA_036788075.1 Syntrophobacteraceae bacterium | reverse complement strand
CCTGCTTCCATTTGAGAGCTCTGAGAGGGAAGGGGATACCGGGCAGGATAGATACTCCTAACGCGCATGGAAGTGAAGGGTCTTTTTCGATGGCGGGTGATCAGATGGTGAGGCCGGCTTTCTCCAGGCCTTCAAGCATGTGATCCACCTGCTCGCCGATCTTGATGAAGTAGCCCAATAATCGTCGGGCATTGGCTGCAAAATCGGGCCTCACCTGGAGCAAGCGGTCTAGCGCGCGACGTGCTTCAGCCGATCGCCCCAATTGGCCGAGGATGGCGGCGCGCAGCAGAGGATCCCAGAGGATGTGGGGCATGCGAATCTTTTCGGCCTGCTCGTAGGCGTCCTCATAGTGGCCGACGGCGTAGTGCAGCAAAGAGGGACCGGCGTGAAACCAGCCCGGGTAGTAAGGGTTCAGCTCGATCCCCCTTTCTAGCAATGAAAGCCCTCGCTTCCGTTCGCCGTACAGCGCCATGGTCCAGCCCAGGAAACCGATATGCATCGGTGAATTTGGGTTGAGTGCGATGGCCCGTTCGGCCTCACGGAAGAAGGCCTCCCGCTCGCCGACCAAAAAGTACATATAGGCAAGGACGGTGCGCGCGTACTGGTTCTGCGGCTCCAGAACCACTCCTCTCCGGGCATACGCCACAGCCGTCTCCATGGTTGCTTGGGGCCTTGGATGCCAGAGGGAGTTGGCATCGGCATGGAGCACTGCCAGAAGCGCCCAGAGCATTCCCAGCTCAGAATCCTCCTCGAAGTGACTGTCCAGGATTTCCAGCGTTTCGCGGTGCAGTGGCTCGGTCAGGCGCATCGAGTATCGATGGAAACAAAGGAGCGCTTCGTAGGTCTCCAGGGACCTGGGGGCTCGTGCTCGGAGCTCCGTTGAGAGTTTCTGCGGAATGACGCCATACAGGCTGCCGATTCTCGCCGCAACCCTCGAGGCGATCTCCTCCTGGAGGTGGATCAGGTTGCCCACCGTGTAGTCGCGCAGGTACTGCTCCCCCCAGATCTGGGTCTGGGGGGTGGTATCGATCAGCCGCACGGTGACCTTCATGCGGCTTCCCTCCGTGCGCACGCTTCCCTCCAGCAGAAAGCGTACGTTCAGCTCCCGCCCAACCTCACGGGCGCTGACGGGCATCCCTTTGAATTTCATGACTGAATGGAGTGCGATGACTTTCAGTTCGGGATAGCGGGCGACTTCGGCAATCATTTCCTCGGTGAGCCCGTCGGCGAAATAGTCCTCCTCCGTGCCGTTCGAGAGGTTGGTCAACGGCATCACGGCGATTGCCGGTCCAAGTGAATTCTCCCCCTCTCCTGGTTGGCTGGCACCCGGCGCCGACCGCTGCTCGCGCATTTCTTTCGCCGAAACGTCATGAAAAATGGGCACGTAGGTCCCTTTGGGCACTTCGATCAGCAGGGGATCCTTTGACCCGTGAACCAGGTAATACCGCTCCAGGGACGCCCTAAGCTTCCCAGCCAGAATCCGGACGGTTGGGTCTTTCACCGCATCGAAGCTCTCTTTTCTGCCCAGTGCCTGAGTCGCGACGGTAAACCCTTTGATTTGATGGGAGCACCCAACCAGGGTCTGCTCGACAATGAACCGCAGGAATGCGACGAGTGTCTTCTTTCCCTTGAGCTCGGGGCTTGAAAGGATGCGGTCTAACTGACGCCTGACGGCTTCGTCGTTAGGAGCTTTGCCGGAAGTGGTTGCCGGAGAAGATTGTCCATGCGTTTCGCTCATGAGCCCTCCTAGCGTCCGCGTTCTGAGCCATATGGCCCCGGTTTGCCGCGCTAGCCGTCCCAGGAAGTCTGCATTTCTGGACACTGTAATTTACAGTAATCAACTTTTATTTCATCAAAAATCTCACTTTAATGGACCTGATTGTAAGAAGAATCTCCGTGCAGCATTTTGTGCTTCTTCCATTCCAG
>DAIQOB010000564.1:0-1931 GCA_036788075.1 Syntrophobacteraceae bacterium | reverse complement strand
CGCTGTACGCGAAGGACGAGACCGCAGCTGTGTGGAAGGCCATCGACGATCCCAGCACCAGCTCCATCGGGTTCATGAAGGGCCCTGCGCTGTCTGAGAAGAATCGTGAAGCCCTCGAAGTTTTCATCCAGGATCTCGGCTCCGGCAGGGTCAATCTCTTTCAGGGACCTCTCAATTATCAAGATGGGACGCCGTTCCTGAAAGACGGGGAAATCGCCAAGGACGAGCAGATCTGGAACATGAAGCAGCTCCTCCAGGGCATGGAAGGGCAGAGCAGCGCCGCCAAGTAGGAGCCGTCACCTTGCGTGCGGGATCTGATTGAAATGGTGATTGAATTTCAAGACATCCATAAGCACTACGGCGCATCCGTCGCCAACCGGGGGATCAGCTTTCGGGTGGAGCCCGGCAGGATTCACGGGATTCTGGGGGAGAACGGCGCCGGCAAAAGCACCCTCATGAAGATCCTCTCCGGGTACACGGTCAAGACCAGCGGCAGGATTCTGTTCGATGGGCGTCCCGTGGAATATGGTACGCCGGCCGCGGCCCTGGACCTCGGTATCGGCATGCTGTACCAGGAGCCTCTGGATTTTCTTCCTCTCACGGTGCTGGAAAATTTCATGCTGGGGCAGGCCTCGGGTTTCCTGCAGTCCAGGGCCTATTACGAGGGGAAGCTGGCGGAGTGGTGCCGGCAGCTGGGGTTCCAGCTAAATCCGAATCTTCCCGTCGGGAAGCTCACGCTCGGGGAGCGCCAGCAACTGGAGCTGCTCCGTTTTCTAACCCTGGGCGTGGAAGTCCTCATCCTGGATGAGCCCACAACGGGCATTTCTCCCGCCCAGAAGGAAGTCCTTTTCGAGGCCTTGAAGCGGCTGGCCTTCCGGGGAAAGACGCTCCTGGTCGTTTCGCACAAGCTGGAGGATGTGGAAGCCCTCTGCGACCGTGTAACGGTGCTGTGTGACGGAGCGGTGGCGGGAAATTTGGAGGCTCCCTTCGACACGGAACAGGTCCTGGGCATGATGTTCGGGACGCCTCCCGCCCCGCCGCCCCGGTGCACGGCCTCCCTGGGGAGCACGGTGCTCTCCTTTGGAGAGGTGTCGGCTGCGGGCGGGAGGGCCGGGCTGACGCGAAGCTCCGCATCCTTCCGCAAGGGGGAGGTTGTGGGGTTGGCAGGGCTCGAGGGGAGCGGGCAGGGCTCCTTTCTGAGGCTGGCTGCCGGGCTGGAGGAGCCGCTCGACGGGCTCATCCGTCTGGGAGACCGCGTCATGAATGGACTGGACCCCCTGGAGTTCCGGCGATCCGGTGTCACCTTTCTCCCCACTGCGCGCCTGGAGGAGGGGCTGGTGCCCGGCCTCACCCTCGCCGAGCATTTTGCCCTTGCCTTTCACAATCGCGCATTCGTCATTCCATGGAACGAAGTCAACGGCTGGACGGAAAAGCGCATCGAGCGCTTTCGTATTCGCGGCAGGGCCGATTCCCCCGTGGAATCCCTTTCGGGGGGCAACCAGCAGCGGCTCCTCCTCTCCCTCGTACCCGAAGCTCCCAAAGTGCTCCTGCTGGAACAGCCCACCCGGGGACTCGACCTGGAATCCGCCCGCTGGTTCTGGCAGCAACTGCAGGGGCTTTGCGCCGAAGGGACCACCATCCTCTTCAGCTCCGCGGAACTGGACGAGATCCTCAGGGTGTCCCACCGGGTCCTCGTATTCTACAATGGATCCATCGTGCTCAACGTGAAAACCGATGAAACGGACTTCAACCAACTGGGAAGAGCCATTGCGGGAAAAGTCTGAAACCCTCAAGGGAATCGGCGTGGATCTCTGCGTGAGTCTCGGCGTCGTGCTGGCTTTCACCACGGCCGTTTTGCTCCTGGCAAAGGCCCCACCGCTACAGGGATACCGCTATCTTCTGGAAGGCTCCCTGGGGTCCTGGACCAAGAT
>DAIQOB010000563.1:0-1933 GCA_036788075.1 Syntrophobacteraceae bacterium | reverse complement strand
CGAGGCCGGAGTGCGGATCATCGGAACCACCCCCAATACCATCGACCTGGCCGAAGACCGTGACCGATTCCGGAATATGATGGAACGGCTCGGCATTCCCATGCCCGAATCCGGGATGGCCGCCAATCTCGAGGAGGCTCTGAATGTGGCCTCCCGCATCGGCTACCCCCTCATGGTCCGCCCCTCCTATGTCCTCGGCGGGCGAGGCATGGAGGTCGTTTACGACGAAGAGATGCTTCGACAGTATGTTCAGGCGGCTGTGGGCGTCACCCCCGACCGTCCCATTCTCATCGACAAGTTCCTGGAGAACGCCATCGAAGCCGAAGCCGACGCCATCTCCGACGGCGCCAACGCCTTCGTCCCGGCGGTGATGGAGCACATCGAGCTGGCGGGAATCCATTCGGGCGATTCGGCCTGTGTCATTCCACCCATCAGCATCCCGCCCAAGCACCTGGAGACCATCCGCGAGTACACAAAGCAGATCGCCCTGGAGCTGAAGGTTGTGGGCTTGATCAATATCCAGTATGCCGTCTCGGACAACAGCGTCTATGTGCTGGAAGCGAATCCGCGGGCATCCCGAACGGTTCCCCTGGTTTCCAAGGTGTGCAACATCCCCATGGCGCGGCTGGCCACCCAGGTCATGCTGGGCAAGCCCCTGGGCGAACTGGGACTGCAGGAAAGGTATATTCCTCACTTTGGAGTGAAAGAAGCCGTTTTTCCCTTCAACATGTTTCCGGAAGTCGATCCCATCCTCGGCCCTGAAATGCGCTCGACGGGTGAGGTTCTCGGCATGGCGGATTCATTCGGCATGGCATCCTTCAAGGCGCAGGAAGCAGCCGGCCAGCGCCTGCCGGTGGAAGGCACCGTTCTCCTGACGGTTTCCGATCTCGACAAGCAGGCGTCGGTTCAGGTGGCCAGGCGGTTCAAAAACTTGGGACTCAAGATCATGGCCACGAAGGGCACCTGCAATATTTTGCGGGCCAGCGCTATCGAAGCGGAGGTTGTCGAAAAGATGCACGAAGGGCGCCCCAATATTGTGGACGCCATCAAGAACGGAGCCATCCAGCTGGTGGTGAACACTCCCAGCGGCAAGCTGAGCCAGTGGGATGATTCTTACATCCGCAAGGCGGCCATCAAGTACAAAATCCCTTATATCACTACGCTGGCAGGCGCTGTCGCGGCGGCCCGAGGGATCGAAGCGTTCAAAACCGGGCGCAGCGATGTGAAGTCCCTCCAGGAATACCACGCCGCTATCCGGTAGCGAGGGTGGGTGGAGAACGCTGAAAACGCTGACAAGCGCTGATTGACGCAGAAAAAACCTAAGGCGGATACGGTCTCCCGACCGTGTCCGCCTTAGAAGCTGTCTAAAACTCCCTCTCCCTCGAGGGAGAGGGCTGGGGTGAGGGTGAAGTAGAACCCGCCCCTACCAGAATTGCCATGGAGCGGGGCAGCAGTCGATACACGCCCTGCTCCTTCAACAACAGCTCCTTTCCCTCCCCTCGAACGTCATGGGGATACGATTTGCCCGTATCGACAAAACGATGCCAAAGGCGGTTGTCCGGCGCTTTCGGCAATTGAAAAACCTCCGGCTCGTTCTTTGCGTTGAACAGCAGACACAAAGGCTGTTCTGCAGCCCTCAATTCGCTCTTTTCAGGATAGATGAGACATCCCAGCACCCCGCCGCCGCTGTCCCACTGAGGAACGCCTCCGTCCGGCCCGAGCCACAAAATGTCGTCTCCCGTGTAAAAATGTTCAGCGGTCAACACCCTGTGCCGACGGCGGAAGGCAATGAGCTCCCGTATGAATCGAAAAATCTGGCGGTTTTGCACGACCAGATTCCAATCGTACCAGGATACTTGGTTGTCCTGGCAATAGGCATTGTTGTTGCCGCCTTGAGTCCTGCGAAACTCGTCTCCTCCCAGCATCATGGGAA
>DAIQOB010000562.1:0-1948 GCA_036788075.1 Syntrophobacteraceae bacterium | reverse complement strand
CGGACGGGGACCAACGAAGCCACCGTAGAAGCCCTGTTTCAGCTCTCACCCGACGCCGCACTCCACGGCAGACTCCAGGAATGGGGCATGGAGGCATCCCATGAAATCCTTATCCGCCGGGCCATCAGCCGCAGTGGTCGCAACCGGGTTTTTGTGAACAACCAGATGGTCACACTCCAGCAGCTGCAGCAGCTGGCCAGGGGGTTGATCTCTGTTTCCGGGCAGCACGAGCACCAGCTGCTCATGGATGCGGAAGTCCACCTGGGGCTCCTGGATGCCTTCGGCAACCTGGAGGAGCCCTGTGCGGCCGTTGGCGAGTTCTACGCCCGATGGTCCAAGACCCGGGACGATCTGAATCGGCTCCGGAAAGCCAAGCAGGACCAGGCCTCCCAGATGGATTGGATGCGCTTTCAGCTCCAGGAGCTGGAATCGGCCAACCTCCAGCCGGATGAAGACCAAACCCTCGAGCAGGAAAGGAATCTCCTGAAGCACGCCGCCACCATCCGTGAGGCAGCACAGAGCGCCCACCAGGCCATTTATTCCGGACGCGGCTCGATCCTGGAGCAGCTGGCAGGAGTGGAGAAAAGCATTCAGACCCTGAAGGCCATCGACCCCGGCCAGGCACCCCTCATGAACCACCTGGAGCAGGTGCGCATTCACCTCGAGGAGCTCTCCCACTCCCTGCAGCAGTATGCTCACGGCATCTCGTTCGATCCTCAGCGCCTGTCCACCGTGGAGGAGCGCCTCGCCCTTCTGCAGAAGCTGGGCAAGAAATACGGCGGGACCCTGGAAGCCATGCTGGAGCGCCGGGACGAGCTGAAGCGTTCCCTGTCCCAGGAAGAGGATGCGGACTTCAGGGAGGATCAACTGGTGAAGGAGATGGAAGCATTGCAGGGGAGCTACCTGGCACAGGCCATGGAGCTTTCGCGCCGCCGGCATGAGACGGCCCGGGTCCTCGCTGAAGAAGTGGAAAAGACGCTGGCGGCCCTGGACATGCCCAGAGCCCGTTTTGCCGTGGGATTTTCCGGAGAGGATGGCGGTGACACGGGCGCAAAACCCCATGAGCCACCCTTTACGCCCACGGGGATCGACCGTGTGGAATTTCTCCTTTCCGCCAACCCCGGGGAGGATTTGAAGCCCCTGGCCCGCGTTGCTTCCGGCGGGGAGCTTTCGCGCATCCTGCTGGCACTCAAGAGCCTCCTCAGCCGGAGGGGAGAAGCGGAAACCCTCATTTTCGACGAGGTGGACACAGGGATCGGCGGCCGCACGGCGGAGCTGGTGGGGCTGCAGCTCAAACGGCTCTCCACCAAGCACCAGGTGGTCTGCATCACCCATCTCCCGCAAATCGCCTGCTACGGCGAGCACCATTACAAGGTGATGAAAGAGACGCAGGGCGAAGAAACGACCACCCACATCGACCTTCTCTCACCCGAAGACCGCATCGAGGAATTGGCCCGCATGTTGGGGGGGATTTCCATTTCCGAAAAAACCCGGGCCCACGCCCTGGAGCTGCGCCAGAAAGCATTGGAAAACATGTGAGGCCACAGGGTTTCACAAATAACCCTCGTCGTCCAAACGCGCCAGAAGGTCGTAAAAATCCAGGCCCGCCGCACGAAATCCCTCGAATCCGAAGATCATGTTCGCCTCGATGACGTAGTAGCGTCCCTGCGCATGGCACACATCCAGCCCTACATCGTCAAAGCCGCAGCGGGCGGCCACGTCGCGGGCAAACTCCAGGGCGTCTTCGGGAATTTCCTCGAAGGAAACGCGCCCCCCCAGCGAAACATTGTTCCGAAACTCCCCCGGAGGGTGCATGCGCCAATAGGCATGCATCACCCTGCCTCCCACCAGGACCACCCGAAGGTTACGAGGGATGGGAAGAAACTCCTGGATATACGCCGGGCGGTGTCCTTTGAGATAGCGATCCAGCCCCTGCTCTGCGTCGATG
>DAIQOB010000561.1:0-1958 GCA_036788075.1 Syntrophobacteraceae bacterium | reverse complement strand
TCCACCACCACCCCTTCGGGAGAGTCCTGGAAGGCGTTCTGCAATGCATCCCGAACCTCGGGTGAAACGAGCATGTCTACTTCGCCCACCACAGCGATGAACTGGAATTTCCCCAGGGTCCTTCTGTCGATCTTCAGCACACCCCCTCCTTGTCGTCTGGCCGACGGGCGTCTCAGCTTTCCTCGATCTTCCTGAGCTTCTCGTCGATCCTGCTCCTGAGCCCTTTGAACCCATCCTTGCGCATGATCTCCCGGTCTCTGAAGGTGATGGATCCGGAATCGGGTTTTTCCAGTCCGACCACCTGCTTGAGCAAAGTCGATTTTCCCGATCCGCTGCCTCCCGGGATGACCGTGATCTTCCCTTCGGGAAAACAGCAGCAGATGTCGTCAGAAGCCCGAATATGGTTGTATGATTTGACGAGATGGTCGATTTTTATCATGGCGAATTGTTGCAGCCCTCCACAAAAAGGACAGGGGCGCGGGAGCGTTTCCACCCAGAGAAGGCCTGTCTACCCCCCCCCGGATTTCAACCGCAGACTATACTGCACTTCAAAAGGGATAAAAAGCAGGAAACACCTCTTGTTTGATGGTCGGCGGTTTGCAGGCGTTTGAAAGCTCGTGAAGCTCTGGCTTGAATTTGACCACGGCTGTGTGCTACGACACTCCATATTCAAGGGAGGCAAAAGCCATGACAGCCATTCGATTTGTTCAAACCAGTGTTGCTCCTCAGGGCATGGCCCCGTCGGCCGAAGAGCAGGCTCTCGAGGTCATTGAAATCTGCGGGAGAACGGCCTACAAATCCGAGGAGAAAATCACCCGGGATTCCGCCCGGTCCTTTGTTTTGATGCTGAAAAAGCACGGCCACCTTTCCGTTTTGGAGCACAGCAATGCCGTGCTGCGCATCGCAGGCCCTGCCTCTGATGTGAAGGAGCCGCACCCATCCCTGGAAGCTTTTCAGGAATCCCTGAAGGCTTGTCTCGGGGTACGCAATGGGTATCATCGGATGGCGCACCTTTCGACATCAGCCGAATTTGCCGTTTCTGGGAACTTCCGCGCATGGATCGACACACTGGAGTACTTCCGGGAAAAAGAACCCCGTTACGCGTTTTTTTTTCAGACTCATTTGAACCGATTCTACCCCAGCCTGTTCCATGCTCCTGAAAGAGCTCCAGAGGATTTCTCAAACCTTGCCGTATCTCTGCTGAAGGAAGATGAGCAGCTCTCCGCCCTCCGCCGGGACCCGACATCCGACCTTCCGGTGTTCGTCTTCAAATTTGTGTGCGACCGGGGCATCACCCACGAGGTGGTCCGGCACCGTGTGCTCTCCTTCACCCAGGAGAGCACACGCTACGTCAACTACGGCAACAAGGGCATGACGGTCATCCTCCCCGAAGAGCTCGAGCCCTTTTTTGACCCTCTTTCGGGGGGATTTTCCGCACAGTCTCCACTGGTGGAAATGTGGACCCAAAGACTGGAAATGATCTTTGGATGGTATCAAAACGACCTGGACCGAGGCCTCAAGCCTCAGACGGCCCGGGATATCCTGCCGAACCTGCTCAAAAGCGAAATCCTGGTGAGCGGCCGATGGAGCGGATGGAAGCATTTCATCGCCCTGCGCGACTCAGCCCAGGCGCATCCCAGAATCCGTTTGATTGCACGAGAAGTCAGAAAGTACTTTGAAACTCTGGGATTGTCATTGGGTTGAAGGCTGTTTTCAGCGCCATGCCCCGCATGGCCGACTCAGTGAAGTAAGCGTTTATGGGTGTGTAAAAGGATGGACATGGAGGAAATTTTTGAGCTTCAGTGGCAACTGGGTGCTCATATTTTGAAGAATATCGGTTTGGACTACGGTGAAACCATCAGCGACCCGGAGAAAAGCGTCGTCTGGATCGAAAACCATCGCAAGGCCCTGTCGGCGGAGCTTGCCGAGCTCATTCGAGAAGTGAACGCGTATGGCCT
>DAIQOB010000560.1:0-1965 GCA_036788075.1 Syntrophobacteraceae bacterium | reverse complement strand
CGATCACCACCGTGGCCAGGGGACGTTGTACTTCGCTTCCCGTTCCGCTGGAAAACAGGAGAGGAATGAGGCCAAGGCCGGCGCAGAGTGCAGTCATGAGCACGGGACGCAATCTCAGGCAGGCTCCCCGCACCGACGCTTCATTCAGGGGCATGCCGTCCCTCACCAGTTGATTGAGGTAGGTGACCAGCACCATGCCGTTGGCCAGCACGATGCCGAAGAGGGCGATGAACCCCACGGAGGACGGAACGGACAGGTTCTGTCCTGATAACCACAGTGCGGCTACTCCTCCTACCAGCCCCAAGGGAATATTGAGGAGGATGAGCACCGTATTCTTCAGGGAATTGAAGCTGCCGAAGAGCAGGAGAAACACGATGAGCAGCGTGATGGGAATCACCAGTGCCAAGCGCCTGTTGGCCTCCTGCTGCAACTGGAATTGTCCGCCCCAACTGGTGATGTAGCCGGGAGGAAATTTCACCTGATCTGCAATGGCTGCCTGTGCATCCTGCACAAAAGAGCCCATGTCTCGCCCGCGAACGTTGCACTGCACGGTGATGAACCGTTGGTTGTTCTCTCGCGTCACCTGGCGTGGCCCAACGATTTCTTCGACGGTGGCCAGCTCCGCCAGGGGAATATTGATGCCGCCCGTGGATTTCACCACGATGCGGCGGATGGCTTCCACGCTCTCGCGACTCTTGGGCTCATACCAGACTACGATGTCAAACCGCCGGATATCCTCGAAAATCTGTCCCGCCTTTTCACCGCCCACCGCCGTGCGAATCACCTCCTGCACGTCGGCCACGTTGACCCCATAGCGGGCCAGGGCCTGATGCTTCATGGAGATGCGCACCTGGGGCGTTCCGGTGGTCTGGTCCTTCTGCACATCGGCGGCGCCTTTCACCGTGCGGATGACCTTTTCCACCTCGGCGGCCTTCTCCTTGAGCACCTCCATGTCGGGGCCGAAAATCTTGATGGCCAGCTCGGCCTTGGTGCCTGTGAGGAGCTCATCCACCGCCGCGGCGATAGGCTGCGTGAAGTTGAATTGCACTCCGGGAAAGTCCTCGAACGCCACGCTCATCCGGGCATAAAGCTCGTCGGAGGTACGGGCGGTTTCCCACTGGCTTTGGGGCTTCAGTCCCACGAACGCTTCCGCGCTGTTCACGGGATCGGCATGAGCGCCCACCTCGCCGCGTCCCACGCGGCTGACCACCCGGATCACCTCGGGAAATTCCTTCATGAACTGCCGTTCGAACCGGGTCATGGTGTCGCGAGCCTCTTCGAGGGAGATGGAGGGAGCCATGGTGGCCCGCACCAGGAGATCCCCTTCATTGAGCCTGGGTACAAACTCGGAGCCCAAACGTGGAAAGAGCATCGCTCCGACGACGAAAATGCCCACCGCCAGGGCGACCGCTACCAGGCGACGCTTCACGAAGAACCGGACCACAGGCTCATAGACCTTGAGAAGCAAACGGATGACAAGCGGTTCATGAGCCTCCCCGTGAGCTGCGGCGCTCTTGGGTCGTCGCATGAGGATGTAGGCCGCCACAGGGGCCAGAAAAAGGGCGAAAATGAGCGATCCCAGCATGGCGATGGCAAGGGTTGTGGCCAGAGGTCGGAAGGTCTTGCCTTCCACACCCTGGAGCGTAAAGAGGGGCAGGAAGACAATGATGATGATCATAATGGAAAAAAAGATAGGACGACCTACTTCCGAGCAGGCGCGCACTACGATGTTCATGCGCGATTCCACTGGATCGGCTTCTCGCAGCATGCGGTCCACGTTCTCCACCATGACAATGGTGCCGTCCACCAGCATGCCGATAGCGATGGCAAGCCCCCCCATAGACATGAGGTTGGCGGATATATTGAAAAAATTCATCAAAATGAAGGTGAAGAAGATGGAAAAGGGAATGGACAGCGTCACCACCAGGCTGGTTTCGCTGAACTCGACAGTTCGGATTACGATGG
>DAIQOB010000559.1:0-1965 GCA_036788075.1 Syntrophobacteraceae bacterium | reverse complement strand
CCGGTGTAGCGCAGCTGGCCGAAGAGCTCCTCCAGGAGCTGAAAGGCCGCTTCCAGCTGGATCAGGCCATTCTGCTCCTGTGCCATCCGGATCTCCTGGAAAGGTTTTTCCCCGAGATTTCGATAGAAAGCGACCCCATCGGGGAGGGAACCTGGGTGCTGCCGTTTCCCATGGAGCTGGGCGCGTCCCTGTGCTGTGGAACATCCAAGCCGTTTCTGCTGACTCCCGACGACCTGGGATCGATTTCAAAGCCCCGTTTGCTCCCTGGGGAAGAGGGCCGGGGTGAGGACGATGCAGACAGGCCCCTGGAGGGGCTCCTGCAGTTTCTCCCCCCCGACGTGGCCTCGACCCGATCGGGTGTCTTCATCCCCCTCAGAGTGCATCAAATCCTCTTCGGAGGCCTGTTCCTGGGCAGTACGGACGCCGACCGCTACCGCCCCAAGGACGGCACGGACCTGCTGGAGCACCTGGGCATGAAAGTCGCCCTCTGCATGGACAACTGCCTGGCCTACGAAAGGGTGAGGGAATTCAGCATCCAGGACCCTCTGACGGGTCTGCTGAACTATTTTCAGATCCAGACCGTCCTGGAAAAGGAATTCCGGAAGGCCCGGAGCACCGGGGACGCCCTTTCCCTGCTCATCATCCATCTCATCCTCGGCCACGAAGTGCAGGAACATCTCAACTTGGGAAATGCTTTCATCAAGCATGCGGCTGATTTGCTGAACGCCACGCTGCCCCCCGGAGACAGCTTTCTCGGGCGATACGGCAATGATGAATTCGTGGTCGTGCTTCCGGGGGTCGGCGAGGAAGAAGCGCGCGAGGTCATTCCCTACTTGACCCAGATCATCCGCAAGAGCCCTTTTCGCCACGAAAACACCGTCGTGCTGCTCCAGACCATCATGGGAGTCGGCTCCCTGGGCAAAAAGACGGAACGTTCCCAGGACCTGCTGGACGCGGCCTACACAGAGCTTTACAGGCTCAAGATGTCCCAGGTGTCTTGACTGCGATGGAATGGATGCGTCAGGGAGGAGTATCGTCTATTGGGAATGGCTCGGAGCTGAAGCTCTCAATGCTCATGCAGGAAAGCGGCAAAATTATACTCCACGAACACATACAAGTTGCTTTTCCCCTGCCCCTATGGTAGCTAGACGGAGTTTGGGTCGCGGGGCGTAGCGCAGACTGGTCAGCGCACCTGCCTTGGGAGCAGGGGGTCGGAGGTTCAAATCCTCTCGCCCCGACCAGACAAGCAAAGCATTTGAGGCTCACTCGAAAGAGTGGGCTTTTTCTTTGTGTGGGGCCGTGGTGTGTGGTTTGGTTTTTGAGGAAATTTCTTTTACCTTTGATCTGCCCTTCTGGCATTCTCTAAGTTCACGATCGCTTCGAACGCTCCTTCCAGTTTCGTCATGGCATCTCTTGCCGCTTCATCAACAGAATGAAGATAAATTTCCGTCGTGCGCTTGCTCTTGTGTCCCAGTAAATTACCAATTACCCCGGTAGGTATTTTGCAAATGTCATGGAGGTACGTTGCAATAAAATGTCTTATTGCGTGGAATCCGTAAGGATCTACCCCTGCCCTCTTGCAAATTGACTTCATGAGTTTAGGCCTTCGATTATAGCGGTTGTCTTCCTTCTGATTGTAGAAGACCCAGTGGTCCTGATCTCTTCTTTGCCACATGGACCACATAAGAGAATGCAGATCTTTGTTCATTGGGATGCTGCGGGGTTCCAAGTTTCCTCCTTTTCGTTTCCTGGTCCAGAGCGTCACTATCTTTTTTTCGAAGTTCACATCATCCCATGTGAGCCTCAATATCTCGTCGATCCTTGCAAGCGTATGTGTGAGGATCACGAGGAGTGGCCGTTCATCAGGACCGGCAGCTGCGAGGATCCTTAAGAATTCCTCCTGAGTGGGGATCTCCTTTTTCTTTGTTTCCTCCGGGAGCTTTTCAAGGTTCCAACAAGGCGATT
>DAIQOB010000558.1:0-2013 GCA_036788075.1 Syntrophobacteraceae bacterium | reverse complement strand
ACCGCCGGCTGATCGCCCTCAGGAACGAACTCGAGTCGGGCAAAAGGGTTCCGGAACACGAGACCGGCTACAGCAGGTACTTCCATATCAGGACCGCTCCGAAACTTGGAATCAAAGTCACCGTCAGGGAGGATGTTGTGGCCAAAGAGAAACGCCTGTTCGGTTTCTTCGCTCTGCTCACCAACGAGACCATGGACGCCCCTATCGCCCTTGAGCTCTACCGCAACAAGGACCTGATCGAGAAGGCCTTCGGCAACCTCAAGGAGCGGCTCAACATGAGGCGTACCCTTGTCTCTTCCGAACAGAGCCTTGAGGGGAAGCTGTTCGTTGAGTTCGTAGCCCTGATCTACCTGTCCTACATAAAAAAGCGGATGCAGGATACGGGCCTGTTCAGGGACTATACCCTGCAAGGGGCCCTGGACAGGCTCGATGTGATCGAATGCTTTGAACATCCGGGGCAAAAGCTTCTTGTCGGCGAAATCCTGGAGAAACAGCGGAACATCTACGAGGCAATGGGTGTCAAAACTCCGGCCTCGTTATGAGTAGGCGGGAATCCAGGATATAGAGCAATTATTATTGAAAGTATAAAACAGCCGTCTGCTGATAAGAATATTTCCCCGATTTCTTTGTCTGGTTTTCTTATTGCTTGCCGCACATAAATGGGCCGCTCTGGAGGGCGGCCCACCATCAGAAGATATCGATTTCCAGCAAGGCAAAGGCGGATCGTTTCCCTGAAGCGCGGGACCCGGTCCCGCATGGACACGGGGACTTTTCACAATGGAGCAGAACCGGTGGAGAACGGAATTTTTCCCTCCTGCCGGAGGTGATGGTCCGCCCAGGTCCGAACGAAGGCACGAAAATATTTGGATGCCTGATGCGGATAGACGGGCCTTAAAATAACGGAAAATGCCACCCACAGGGAGGAGAAGGCGCCGCCAGTTCCGGGAGACTCAGCCGCTGCTTCCATATTGGGTGCAGGCGACGAAATGTCCGTCCGCTATTTCCCGCAGCTCCAGGTCCCGGGTGCAGGACTCGCTGAACAGGTCGCATCGCGGGGCAAAGCGGCACCCCGGCCTGGGATTGACGGGGTCCGACACTTCGCCCCGGATGATGGTTTTTTTGAAGTCCACGTCGAGACGGGGCTTGGGAACCGCTGCCAGAAGAGCTTTTGTATAGGGATGCAGGGGGTTTTTGAAGAGCAGCCGCGATGGCCCCGATTCGATGCACTGCCCCAGGTACATGACGGCTATTTCCTGGGATATGTGCTTCACCACGCTCAGATCATGGGAGATGAACATGTACGTCAGCCCCAGTTCGTCCTGGAGGTCCATGAGCAGATTGAGAATCTGGGCCTGGATGGACACGTCCAGGGCGGATACGGGTTCGTCGCATACCACAAATTTCGGCTTCAGGGCCAGGGCCCTCGCCACCCCGATCCGCTGCCTCCGGCCGCCGTCCAGTTCGTGGGGATAGGAGTTCACAAAGCGCCGGGCAAGGCCCACCATGTCCATGAGCGACAAAATGTACCCCGCCATTTCCTGATGGCTGGAATACACGCTGTTCATCAACAGGGGCTCCGAGATCAGCTCGAACACCGACATTCTTGGATTGAGGCTGGAATAGGGATCCTGAAATATCATCTGCATTTGCCGGCGGAGGGATTGGACCCGCCTCTTCTCGAATTTCATGATGTCCTCTCCCTCGAAGAACACTTGCCCCTCCGTGGCGTCCAGAAGCCGCAGCACCAGCCTGCCGAGGGTGGATTTTCCGCAGCCGGACTCCCCCACCACTCCCAGGTTTCTGCCCCTGGCGATGCTCAGGTTCACGTCATCCACCGCGTGCAGCATCCCTCCGCTGACCTTGAAGTACTTTTTCAGTCCCGCCGTCCTGAGCAATATGTCCATTTCTACACGCCCTCTTCAAGCATGAGATGACACGCGATGGAATGAGTACCCCACTCTCTCACCGCAGGGGGCTCCCTTCTGCAAACTTCCCGGCAATGTCTGCACCGGG
>DAIQOB010000557.1:0-2015 GCA_036788075.1 Syntrophobacteraceae bacterium | reverse complement strand
AGCGGCATCCTGCCGCGACTGGCTCACTGTCGCGGCAGGATGCCGCTCCTACAAATAAGTTTTCAAACCTTGATACGCATATCAGTTCAAATCCAAGCCTCACGCAGCATGTTTTTCGCCAGACAAGCAGAAAGTCAACCATGACCGATGTCCTTCTTATACAGCCCCCCATCCGGGATTTTTATCTCACCGCCAAGCGAACCATTCCCTATGGTCTGGCGTGCATCGCTGCGGCCCTCATGAAAGAGGGCTTTTCGGTGGAGATCCTGGACGGGCTGGCCACATCCAAATCCCGAATCATCCCGTGGCCGGACGAAATGGATTACCTGCGGCAATATTATGGAAAACCCGACACCTCGCCCTTCGGGCTTTTTCATTCGTTCAGGCATTTCGGCTTCAGCTTCCAGCACCTGGGTGAAGCGGCCCGACAATCCGGGGCTTTCCTGGTGGGCATTTCGTCGCTTTTTACCGCCTACAGTGATGAAGCCATGAAAACGGCTGAAGCCGTGAAGGCCGCCCACCCCCACTGCACGCTTGTCGTGGGCGGGCATCACGCAACGGAAATGCCGGAGGAAGTTCTGCAGTGCAGGGCCGTAGATTACGTGCTCCGCGGAGAGGGCGAAGTCTCCATGCCGCAGTTGGTAAGAGCCGTGCGAGAAGGGATCCACCCCTCTTGCATTCCCGGGATCGCTTACCGCGAGGGGGACGGCACCATAAGAGTTCAGCCACCGGCTTTCATGCAGGATCTCGATGCCTATCCCCTCCCCGCCATGTCTCTCATCCGGCAAAAGTTCTACCGCCGGGGAGCGAGTGGGAGCACGGTGGTGATGGCGAGCCGGGGCTGCCCCATGCGGTGCACCTATTGCTCCATGGGAGCGGGATCTTCGGTGCCGTATCGCCGCAGGAGCGTGGGAGCGGTCCTGAAAGAAGTAGAAGACGCCGTCGTGAACCAGGGGGCCGGTTTCATCGATTTCGAAGATGAAAACATCTCTTTGCAGAAGGAATGGTTCCTGAAGCTCCTGAAGGGCATCCAGGAGCGCTGCGGAGCTTATTCCCCTGAGCTTCGAGCCATGAACGGGCTCTTTCCTCCCACCCTCGATGAAGAAACCATTGCCGCGATGCAGAAAGCGGGTTTCAAAGCCCTGAATCTTTCCCTCGGAACGGTTGCGCCGGAACAGCTCCGGAGATTTCAGAGACCCGATGTGCGGGAAGCCTTCGACAGGGCGCTGGCCTGTGCGGAAAAGACCGGACTCGAAGCGGTGGGGTACGTCATCGTGGGCGCACCGGACCAGGACCCACGCGAATCCATCGGAGACCTCCTCTTTTTGGCTTCCAGAAGGGTCCTCGCCGGAGTTTCCGTCTATTATCCCTCGCCGGGGAGCAGCGATTTTGGAAAATGCCGTGAAGCCCAAGTCCTGCCCCCCCGCCTCTCCCTGATGCGCTCCACGGCCATTCCCGTCTCCCACACCACAACAAGGGAAGAATCTCTCACCCTGCTGCGCCTGGGAAGAATCCTCAATTTCATGAAGTCCCTGCAATGGAACGGAATGCCCCCCATCGGACCCCGACCCTATTCGGAGGAAGCCGTCAGGGCGGCCACCGACCGGATGGAACGGGGCGTCCTGCTGCTGCAGGCCTTTCTCCACGACGGCATCATCCGGGGCGTGACCCCGGAGGGGGAAGTCTACGCCCACAAGACGTCCACCAAACTTTGTGGCAGGTTCATCGAGGGACTGAAAAGAATCGACAAGATTCTGTAACGGGGAAAGAGCTATGCTCCCACCCGGCGCAGGAAATCGGGTCGATGCCGTCCCGGGAATTTGTCCAGTAGCAAACCCTGACTCCACGGTTTTGCATTGGCGGTTCAGGAAGCGGCTGCCCGATTTTTCCTTGCATGTCCCTCTGAAAAATATTATAGAAATCAGCTCAAATATGACGAAGCTGGCGTAGCTCAACGGCAGAGCAGCTGATTTGTAATCAGCAGGTTGCGGGTTCAAATCCCATCGCCAGCTCCA
>DAIQOB010000556.1:0-2043 GCA_036788075.1 Syntrophobacteraceae bacterium | reverse complement strand
GTGCGTTTTACGCACCATTGTTGACACGAGCATTTCTTCAGTACGGATGGTGCATAGAATGCACCCTACCCCAAGCGATGGATGCCGATTTATTGCGTCGTGCCTTATTGCAGCATCCAGTGGTGGATGGCGGTCTGCAGGGCTTCGGCGGCAAGAAAGGCGCAGTGGGTATCTTCCGGCTTCAACTCCTTCAGGACCATGAGGATCGTATCCCCTTCGATCAAGGCCGCATCGTCGATGTTTTTTCCTTTGGCCAGTTCAGCCGCAGCGGAGCCGCAGGCGACGCTGGAGGCGCATCCGTCGGAGTAAAAGCGGACGTCCTCGATGGTTTCGCCTTCGACGCGAAGATACATTTCCATGGTTTCCCCGCAGTGCCCCGTGATGATGGCCGATGCCGTGGGATTTTTCATTCTTCCCATAAGTTTCGGCTTCTGCTCCGATTGCTCCGATTGGCAAGCCCCTCCGCCGCAGCATTCCGCCCCATCAACTTTCACATCTCCCGAAGCTCCCTCTCCCATCATCTTCAAAAACTCGCTCATGGAACCTTACTCCCCTTCATCCTCATCATGAGAATCATCCAAGTGGTTTTAAGAATAGCCCTGCTCTACTTCTTCAGCGCATCTCCCCTGACCTTTTTGGAATCTTTGTCAGCGCCCTTCTGCGCCCGTCTGCGTTTTCAGCGTGCCCATCCCTGCCCCCGAATCCGCAGCCATTACCCCAATCGAGCCATGACTTCCCGGAAGATGACCAATTTCTGGATATCCTGAGTCCCCTCCCCCAGGGAAGCGGCCCAAGCGTCCATGGGAAATTTATGAACGGGGTGCTCGAAGACGACGGACGCGGCGCCAAAGAGATCGGCAGCCCACAACCCCACCTCCCGGGCGATCTCCACCGTCAGATACTTGGCCATGGAGGATTCCAGGCGAAAATCGTCTCCCCGGTCCTTCTTCCAGCACGCCTTGTACAACACCAGGCGCGCCGCCTGGATGCGGCTGTAAAAGTCTGCAATTTCGAAGGACTTGGCCTGATAAGAGGCGATCTTCCGCCCGAAGACTTCGCGCTTCGCGGCGTGCCCCACACCCAGCTCGAAGGCCCCCACCGCCGTCCCAAGGGTGAGGGCGCTGATGGTCACCCGGCTGTTGGTGAAAATTTCCAGGACCTGCTGGAGGCCTCGGCCGCGGGCTCCCAGCAGGTTCGCATCGGGCACGAACACGTCCTTCAACTGGAGGCGGGTGAGGTCTGAAGGAATCCAGACCTGCTTGTTCAGCTTTTTCCGGATGATCCCCTCGGACCTGAGGTCCACGAGGAACATGGACATCCGCCGGTTCCGCTCGGCGTCAGGATCCGAAACGGCCGTAATGAGGGCCACATCGCTGATGCTGCCGTTGGTGACGTATCCCTTGGTGCCGTTCAGCACCCAGCCGCCGTGGACCTTCTCGGCCTTGAGGGAAATATTGGCCACATCGCTGCCGGCGGTGGGCTCCGTATTGCCCAGGCAGAGGAGGGTCTCCCCCCGGATGGCGGAGGGGAGATAGTGCTCCTTTTGGGCCTGGGAGCCGAACAGGGTCAGCCCCTTGGTCCCGAGGGAGATCTGCACCAGGACGGCGACAGCCACGCCGGGGGAAATCTTCGCCAGATCTTCCATGAGAACGGACTGCTTCAGAACCGACTGTTCCACGGGCCCTTTCGCTCCGCCGTCATAGGCCAGCCATCCCTCCTTTCCCAGCTCCTGGAAAAAGCCTCGCGGGACAGCCCCTTCCCGGTACCATGCCGCAACATTCGGCACGAGATGCACGTTCAGAAAATCTGCAAAACGCCTGCGATCTTCAATGATTTCATCAGGAAGTAGAAAATCCATGGTGATCCTCCTTTTTACGGCTCCCTGCTCGTGCAGGAGCGGCATCCTGTCCCGACGGGTCACCGTCGCGGCGGGACGGGGCTCCTGCAAAAACGAAACGCTCAATCCTCTAATGGGCATGAGTACCTGGGCATATATTTCTTAACATTTTGTTTTGCTGTCCGTTCGCCCTGAGCCTGTCGAAG
>DAIQOB010000555.1:0-2046 GCA_036788075.1 Syntrophobacteraceae bacterium | reverse complement strand
CCGAAAACGAGTGGCCCTAGACCCTGGCCGATGCGGCTGGAAGATCAAAAAATCCCCTTAGCCTTACCTACTCCCAGTTCCTGGCTGACACGCAGCTGCAGGATATAAGCACTTTGAGAGGCCAGGATAAAACTGCTCGACAGACCCAGAAGCAGAACCGCCACAACCACGGCCCATAGCCCCTCCAGAACATAAAAGGACAGAAAGGTCATACTCCCCAGCACGCAGCCGACGAAAACATAGCGCTTCTTGTCGCTGGACGCATCCACAAACCTGCTGATGAAGGGGCCGACGTAAATCATGCTGACACCGTAAATCATCAAGATCCTGCCAACGTTCGACTGAGAGGTCCCAATGCCGTCTAAATAGACAGGGCTGAAGTAATTGATGAAACCGACCACCGCCACAGATGATGGAAAGCTGCTCAAGAAAATGAGGCTCAATACGATCCGGTTGGAAAAAAATCTTAAGAGGCTGCCCCGGTCTCTCCTCGGGTGCACCTGATTTGCCACAGGCCCCGGCTGGGGCCTGTGCATGGCGTTCCGCATGACCAGCAGCGTGTAACCGATGACAACGAGCAGGAGCATCGCACCGAGGAAAAAAACAGGTGGGTATCCAAACCTGTCCGCCAGCATGGCGCCGCTTGCCCCTCCACAGATGCTCCCGGCATAAATGCCCGCAAAAAGCTGTGACAGACCATGGGCTTTGCTCTTCAAGTCGGTGTAAGTGATGACAAATCCCTGAGACGCCATCAAAGCCAAACCGTACCCCGCTCCCACCATGGCTCGTGCGAGGATCAAATGAACTGCATCCGGCGCGAGCCAGGAGTAGAGAACGCCGACCGTCGCCAAAAGAAGGCCCGAGAGAAAGGGTTCATGCCACCCGCGGCGATCCATCCAGACACCGGACAAGAGGATGCAGACCCCGCTGCAAAAAAATTCCACGGAGATGGGCAATCCCATGATGAAGTCCTTGGAAAAGCCCAGGATTGGCTCATAGAGTTTTCCCATGTGAAGGGGCAAAAAGGACATGGAAATATCGATCCCAAACAGGAAAAGGAATGCGGCAGGCCGCATCAGGCCATAGTCGATGCCGACCGCCTGCCCTGTTCCTGCAGCTTGCCGTTCGAGTAAGCCGAGAGTGAATATCAGCAATTCCATAAGGAAGAGTGTCAGGATGACCAGCATCGTCATGGCATCCAGGGCGGCCTCCGCGAGTTTTTCGTAAAAGGCGTTCCCGGCTGTACCTCCCATGTGCATGGAAACCCTTCCCTGAACTTCTCTATTGAAAACGAGATCCTCTTGAACAACAGAAGGCCGGCCCGCCTCCCCATATGCACTCAAGAGGCCTTGCAGCACCCCCTTCATCGCATCGACGGGAGCCGATTCCCCTGCAGCGCCGGCAGTGAGCAGGAGTTGTCCGCCCCTCTCAAAGACCAGGAGATCCCCGGGTTCCATGGAGGAGGAGATCATGTCCGCCAGCCAAGGTTCCATCTGTGGCAAATCGTCCAACCGGCGGCCCTGGCCCAGCAGGAATTCCACCCTGTCACAGAAAACCGATGCAGCAAGTTGAGCCTTCTCATGGGACACACTTTGGAGGGAAGTGGCGAAATCAAGAAGGTTCCACCCGGAAAAGAGAACCTGGGCTAAAGTGATCACCATAAAAAAGATCGTTGAGCTTCTATGCCTCGAAAAGCCTGTGCCGCCCTCTTTCCGTGGATGTGGAATCAACATCAGGAGAACCAGGAGGGAGGCTCCACAAGCGACGACAATTCCCAGCCGTTTGAGACCCCTGAAAAGGATCGTTTGCAGGGGTCCTGAAAAAAGGGCCTTATCGAGACTGAAAACGACTGTCGCAAGAGTTTTTTTTTGGGGGTCCAGAACATGAAAGCACTGAACGACCCGATTCTGATGGCTGGTATAACGAAATGCAGCGCCTTTCGCTCCTGCCCTCTGACTTTTGCAGCAGTCTTCCCACAGCGCTTTCGGCATGGCAGTGTTCAAAAGTCGTTTGTCAGAGCTGTATAGAATGGAGCCATCCGGCAGT
>DAIQOB010000554.1:0-2052 GCA_036788075.1 Syntrophobacteraceae bacterium | reverse complement strand
TCCCCGTATACGAGGTGCTCGTGGACGGAGCCCGTGAGGGCTTTCAAGTCGCACTCCGGATCATCCCTTACCTTGTGGCTATTCTTGTGGCCATCGGCATGTTCCGTGCCAGCGGGGCAATGGAAATCCTGGTGAAAGGGCTTGGGAGATGGACGAGCCTGGTGGGACTCCCCCCGGAGGGGCTCACGCTGGCGATCCTTCGTTCCCTGTCCGGCTCCGGGGCATATGCCGTCCTGGCCTCATTTATCAAGGACCCTGCCATTGGCCCCGACAGTTATACGGGCTACCTGATTTCCACCATCCAGGGGTCCTCGGAAACGACCTTTTACGTCCTTGCCGTCTACTTCGGTGCAGTGCAAATAAAGCGCATCCGCCACGCTCTGGCGGCGGGAATCCTTGCAGACCTGGTGGCGGTGGCAGCCTCCGTCGTCATCTGTGCGCTCCTTTATGGTTGAGATAAAAGCTTAAAGCATCCATGATGTCGTTATGCTGTGTGGCGGCACTGCTTCAAGATGTTCTGGAGCAAAATGTAAAATCGCTGAATATGCATCCAATTTTAAGATGTTTCGAGAAAATACCTCAAGTATATTGGGAATGTAGGAGGCGCTATGAGCACCAGAATATTGGTGGTGGATGATGAGGTCGAGTTTGCGGACCTGCTTCAGGAACGGCTCGAGATTCGCGGTTTCGAGGTCTTGAAGGCTTATGCCGGGGAAGAGGCTTTACAGCATCTTGAGAAGGCGAGCCCAGACGTCGTGCTCCTCGACGTGATGCTCCCGGGAAGGGATGGACTCTCCATTTTAAAGGAAATCAAGCAGAAATACCCCCTCGTGGGGGTCATCATGTTGACCGGGAACTCAGACATCGAGACTGCGGTCGAAGGGATGAAGCTTGGGGCCTATGATTTCCTCATCAAACCGACTGAAATCAGAACACTGGTGGAAAAAATTATGAGAGCCTCCAGGAGAAAAACTGAGCAGGAGGAGCGTATCAGGAATGCGGGAATCGAACAGATCATGGGTCCGGTCGGAGACCTCGCCGCCGGAATCGCCCATGAAATCAATAATCCTGTGGGCATCATGGTTGAGGAGGCGGGCTGGATCGAGGATCTTTTACGGGAAGTGGATCTCCCTCAAAATGAAAACCTTCAGGAGCTCAAGCGGGCTCTCGAGCAGATCCGGATACAGGGGCAGCGATGCAAGGAGATCACACACAAGCTTCTGAGCTTTGCGCAGCGGACGGACCCCAGGTTTCGTCCCTTGCAGATGAACGACCTCCTGGCGAAAGTCTTGACGTCATTCAAGGCGCGTTTGCCCGAGGGTGTCAGCATTGAGACCCAGTATGAGCCCGAGCTTCCCATTGTCGCTGTTTCTCCATCGGAAATGGAGCAGGTGCTTTTGAACCTCCTTCGCAACGCTCTCGATGCTGTCGACCCGAAGAACGGTGTCATCACTGTCGAGACAAAGGTGGAAGGGGATCGAGTGGTGATCCGAATCGCGGACAATGGCCACGGCATTTCAAGCGCCCAACTGGAGAGGATCTTCGATCCTTTCTTTACCACGAGACCGGTCGGGGTGGGGACCGGTCTGGGGCTGTCCGTCTGCTATGGCCTGGTTAGAAAGCACGGAGGGAATATTTCCGTCGAGAGTGAACCGGGTGTTGGCTCTACTTTTCGTATTGAGCTGCCGATCGGCAGTGCGAAATGAGCATTGCCGGCGGCACGGAACCGGGCATGCTTTTTTCTGAATCGGTTCTACAAGGTGGATCGATCATGCGACAGATTAAGATGGTGACGACTCTGTTTTGTCTACTGGTCCTGTTCTCTTCCGTTTCCCGAGTGGATGGAGCCGGCTGGGTGCCGAGGCCTTCCGGAGCCACCTCCGCCGACATGATCGGGTTGTGGGGCGGTTCCGGGTCGGATGTCTTTGCCGTGGGTAAAAAAGGGACGATCCTCCATTACGACGGCGCTGCCTGGATTTCCATGTCCACGGGGGTCTCTGCCGATCTGTGGGCCGTATGGGGAAAATCGAGTCAAGATGTCTATGCAGTGGG
>DAIQOB010000553.1:0-2059 GCA_036788075.1 Syntrophobacteraceae bacterium | reverse complement strand
GAGGCAAAAGGGCGCACGCCGTCATGCACCATGACCCAGCGACAATGGGAAGGCAGTCGGCACAGGCCGTTGTACACACTGTCCTGTCGCTCGGCCCCACCCACCACGACAGAAAAAAGCGGCCCTTCGCCCCCGGAGTTCGGACGCCCCTGGATCAGTTCCCGGGCCTCTCCGAGAAAATCTTCGGGAACCACCAGCAGGATCTCCGACAGAAAGGACGCCGCCGAAAAGGTGTCGAGGGTGTGGGCAAGAAGCGACTTGCCCGACACTTCCACAAACTGCTTGGGAGTGCTTCGGCCCATTCTCAGGCCGCGCCCCGCGGCGGGAATGATGGCGCATGTTTTCAGGATCATAATGCATTCAGTCCAAGACAGTGGGAACGGGACATTCAATAAGGGCAACGGTCATGAACACGACGATGTTCACCCTGTCAATAAAATCCCCCCTGCCCCCCTTTGCAAAAAGGGGGGAACGCAATTCTTCCCCCTTTGTCAAAGGGGGATTGAGGGGGATTTTCACGGTAACTCCAGTAAAAAAAGGGATTTGGAGCAGGTCATAAGCCGGGTTCTGTTCCTCATCCTCCCCGAAGAGAGGCTGAGGCAATGATCATTCCTCTAGTCCCACCGTTACCGGTGGGATCAAGCAACCAACCCGAGAGCTCGGACGGGCAGCCCTCAAACGCTCTCCTATTCGGTTTTGCTCCGGGTGGGGTTTGCCTAGCTCTCGATGTCACCACCGAGACTGGTGAGCTCTTACCTCACCGTTTCACCCTTACCACGCCAAGGCGTGGCGGTCTGCTTTCTGTTGCGCTTTCCTCCTCGTCGCCGAGACTGGGCGTTACCCAGCACCATGCCCTGCGGAGCCCGGACTTTCCTCCCACCCTTTCCTCGAAAGGAAAGGATCAGCGATCATTTGCCCTGCTCCAAATCCCTCACTGCATATGGCTTCTTCACAGACAGTGGATCTATCGATCAAATATGTTGTAATGATAGCACATTCCCGTGTCCGCTCCAATGGACCCAATAGCAAAGCTTCCCCCACTTTGCAAGATGCGATTCGGCGGGGCCAATATTCTTTAGGCCTTCTTCCTGTGCAGCGCCTCTTCAGCCTTCAGGGTGAGGGCATTGAGGGAATTTTCCAGTTCAACGCGCTTCTGTTCCATTTCCTCTGCAGAAGCGTCCCGCGCCACATCAATGGGGGGACCGAAGGCAAACACCACCCGGGAAAAGGGTTTGACCAGGAGCGTCCGGTCCCAGCTCCGGAAACGCCAGCAGTGATCCGCCGCCATGCTGAAAGGAATGAGAGGCGCACCCGAATACCGGGCAAGGAGGAGAATCCCCTTCTGAGCCTTCAATGCGGGCCCCTGAGACCCGTCTGCAATGAGGCCGCACCCGGGACCGTTCTGGAGCTGTGCAATGATCCTGCGCAGGGCTGTCGCTCCCCCCTTGCCCGGGGAACCGCGAAAAACCTCGTACCCCAGAAGCTTCACGACCCTGGCCGCCCATTCTCCGTCCCGGCTCCGGCTCACCATGAGCATCCCGCCGCGGTCCCTGAAATAGTAAACGACCGCCGGATACGCAAAATGCCAGCAGGCGAAAAGTGCCGGCCCGTCGGCAGCCATTGCCGCATCTTCATATTCTTTGCCCAAAATGGTAAACTGGCAGCTTCCGTGGAGGAGCCTGATCAATCCCGCCAGTATCCGAGGCAAAAAAGGCACCCGGTCCACATGGAAACGACGCTTTTGGGCAACGACAGCCTTTTCAGTTGCAGCAGATTCTTCGTTCATGGAGCAACCCTGCAGGTTCATGGGAAAGGAATGTGTTGAAAATCAAAGGAAGTAAAATAGCACTTATTGGATTTCGTGCAACAGGCAAAACCCTGGTGGGCACAACATTGGCTCAAAAGCTCCATTGGCCTTTCATCGACATGGATGTCCAACTGACGGCAACTTTTGGACAGAATATCGACGCCTACGTCCGGTCTCACGGCTGGGAATCCTTCAGAGATGCGGAATCGGATCTCCTGAGAACCCTCGTGGCACAGGAACGGTACGTGGTCT
>DAIQOB010000552.1:0-2061 GCA_036788075.1 Syntrophobacteraceae bacterium | reverse complement strand
TTTCTGGGCGCATGGGTCCCGGATCTGGCACCCTGGGCGTTCGCCTTACTGTCGTTCATAGCCGGTACCATCCTCCTCTTCTCCGGTGCGACTCCCGCAGTGGGATGGCGCATGGAGCTGCTGCGCTACCTGATTCCACTGCCGGTCGTGGAGCTTTCACACTTTTTGGGGAGCATCATCGGCATCCTGCTCCTCGTCCTGGGGCGAGGACTACAGCTGAGGCTCGATGCCGCTTATTTTCTTACCCTCGTCCTGTTGGGAGCCGGGATGGTCACCTCCCTTCTCAAAGGCATCGACTTCGAAGAAGCGGGGATTCTGGGAGGTGTGTTGCTCATGCTCCTGCCCTGTCGAAGCCATTTCTACCGAAAGGCTTCGCTGCTCTCGGAACCGTTCACTTCGGGCTGGGTGGCCAGCGTGGCCATCGTCCTCCTCGGCTCGCTGTGGCTCACTTTTTTCTCGTACAAGCATGTTGAATATACTGGCGATCTGTGGTGGACGTTCACCTTTGCCGGCAATGCCCCCCGAGCCCTGCGTGCTTTCGTCGGGGCGGTGATGGCCTGCCTCTTCATTGCTGTCGCCCGTCTTCTCCGACCGCTGCCCCCGCTGTCGCACCCCAGCGGCAATGCCGCCCAGGACGAAAGAGTGCTATCCATTGTCGGCCGTTCGCGAAACACCTCCGCAAATCTGGCCCTCCTGGGCGATAAAAACTTTCTCTTCAGTCGGAGCGAACGGAGCTTCATCATGTACGGGATAGAGGGACGCAGTTGGATCGCCATGGGTGACCCCGTGGGAGAACCAGAGGAATGCGGGGAGCTCGCATGGGAATTTCACGAACGGTGCGATCGTTATGGAGGCTGGACCGTCTTTTATGAAGTGGGAAAGGAGAACATTGCCCTCTACCTGGATCTAGGGCTGACACCCCTCAAAATCGGCGAAGAGGCCCTCGTTCCTCTGGGAGATTTCTCTTTGGAGGGAAAATCTCGAAAGAGCTTTCGACACATTCGCAACCGGATTGAAAAGGAAGGCTATCGCTTCGAGATCGTCGAAGTGGAGAAGGTGGCTCCGATGCTCCCGGCCTTGAAGACGATTTCCGATGCCTGGCTGCGTGAGAAAAATACACGCGAGAAGAGGTTCTCGCTCGGCTCTTTCAACCCGGACTACCTTCAGCATTACCCATTGGGCATTGTGCGAAAAGACGATGCACTTCTAGCATTCTGCAACATCTGGAGGGGAGCTGAAAAAGAAGAGCTCTCTCTTGACCTGATGCGTTACCTTCCCGAGGCTCCGCCCGATACTATGGAATACCTGTTCATGCAGCTCATGCTTTGGGGGAAGGAACAGGGTTATCAAAGGTTCAACATGGGGATGGCGCCCTTCTCCGGCCTCGACGGCCGCCCGATCGCTCCAGCCTGGAACAGGTTCGGGGCGCTCCTGTACCAGCACGGGGAGCATTTCTACAACTTCCAGGGGTTGAGGCAGTACAAGGAGAAGTTCGACCCCCAATGGGAGCCTCGGTACCTGGTATGCCCCTCGGGTCTTACTCTACCGCGTGTCCTGGCGAGTATCGCTTCCCTCGTTTCAGGCGGCATGAAAGGCGTAATATCCAAATGAGACAAACCATGGCCGTTACATTCGTCGTGATATTCCTCTTGGCCCCGGGAAGCACCAACGCCCGGGAACTGGCGCACCTGGATGTGGCGCCTTTCGGGACTGTTCGGCTTTATATGCCTCAGGAGCCTCCGTCCCACGTAGTGATTCTTCTGTCGGGTGAAAAAGGGTGGGACGATGTGGCTGAGAAGCTCATCACGAGGATGACCGCTCTGGGTTGCCTGGCGATCGGCATTGATGCCCGGGACTACCTCGGCCGCCTCGTTACCGGAAAAACCTGCACCTACCCCGCTTCGGACTTTGAAAACCTCAGCCGCTTCGTGCAGCAAAAGTTGGGGCTTCCACAATACACGCAACCCGTGTTGGCAGGTTATTACCTTGGTTCGGCACTGGTTTACGCCACTCTGGTCCAGGCGCCGGTAAACATCTTCGCCGGGGGCATCAGAATGGGGT
>DAIQOB010000551.1:0-2086 GCA_036788075.1 Syntrophobacteraceae bacterium | reverse complement strand
CCGGTAGACGGCGGCACCCCATGAAGCTCACATCCAAGGTCGGCTTCAAGAAAGGCGGGACGATCACGGGCAAGGATCTGCGCATTCACCTGGACGGCGGGGCCTACAACGCCATGGGTCCGACGGCCACATTTCTTTGCGGCAATTTCGGCGCCATGCTCTACCGCTATCCCAGCTACCGGTTTTTCGGTGAGCATGTCTACACGAACAAGCCGCCCGCCAGCGCCATGCGTGGATTCGGAGCTCCCCAGTCCATTTTTGCCACTGAAACCCAGATGAACATCGCGGCCGAAGAGCTGGGGATCGACCCCATCGAGCTGAGGCTGAAGAATGCCCAGGTATCCGGAGACAAGATCCCGGATGTGGCCACCATCTCCACCTGCGGCTTCAAGGAGTCCCTGGAGAAGGTGGCGGAGATGTGCGACTGGAAGGAAAAGCGCGCCCAATACAAGACGGGCGGAGGCAGGGGCATCGGCATCGGCTGCTACAGCTTTATTTCCGGGGGCGTGTTCAACTGGTTCAACACACAATACCCGTTTTCCGCCGCTGAAGTGAGGGCCTTCGATGACGGGACCGTCCACCTTCTCACCATGGCCGCGGACATCGGCCAGGGGTGTGACACGGTGGTGAAGCAGATCCTGGCTGAAGAGCTCGGCCTGAAAATGGAAGACATCCGGATCACCTCGGCAGACACCTCCATGACGCCCCAGGCGGATTTGGGGGCGTGGGGCAGCCGGCTCACCCTCATGAACGGCAACGCCGTGATCGATGCGGCCCGCAAGATCAAAGAGCAGATTTTCGGCATGGTATCGGTGCGGTTCAATCTGAACGTCATCCACGAGATGGAGTGCAAGGACGGCAAAGTGTTTCCCAAGGGTCGGCCGCAACGCAGCATGACTTTCGGGGAGGCGGTGGCCATGGCTCAGAAGGCCAACCGCGGCGAGCCCCTGGTGGCGCGGGGCTACTATACCCCCAGGGACAAGGGAATGGTGACGCCGGCGTTCAGCTTCGGCGCACAGGTGGCCGAGGTGGAAGTGGACAAGGAAACCGGGATTGTCCAGGTCAAAAAGTTCTGGACCGCTCACGATTGCGGGACGGTCATCAACCCCAAGGCGGTCGAAGGGCAGCTCGAGGGGGCCATCCAGATGGGGCTGGGCTATACACTCTCGGAGCAGTTCATCATGGATGGAGGGAAGACCCTCAACACCACCTTCCTGGACTACAAGATGCCCAATGCCATGGACATGCCTCCCAGCGAGACGGCTCACATAGACACCTATGAACCCGAAGGGCCCATGGGTGCGAAGGAAGCGGGCGAGGGGCTCGCCATTCCCACAGCGCCGGCCATCGCTGCGGCTGTCCATCACGCCACGGGATACAGGTGCAAGGACCTTCCCATTACCCCCGAGAAGATCCTGAACGCGACGAAAAGCCGTTAGCAATCGTTCAATGGCTGAGAAAGCTCAGCAGGGCGGGCGGCGTGCCAGCGCCGCCCACCCTGCGCACCGAGAGGGCTTTTCAGTAGCTGTATGAAAATTCCTTTGCTCGTCATTCCGGCTTGAAGACCGCCGGAATGACGAAACAGGGCGCATGCTGAGAGTGATTCACTCAATTTTTAGAGCGTTTTTGAGAGAACTTTTCGATTCATTATAATGAACTTATAAATTCTGGCAGATCTTTTTTTGTATAATAATAGTCTCCTAAGCGCATGGTCCCCTGGGTGAAAAATTGGAAATAATGAGCTCAAAGCTCAATTAAAATTTGACAACCCAATAGAGGCAGCATAATATCGGCTCGGACGATATTTCATCATAATGAATTCTATATCCAGCTACTGCCATATTGAGAAGGTCATCAGGGGGGCATCTGCCCCTCTCCATGGAACCGGTGCCGGTCGGGTGAGGGCTGCAAAGCCTCGGGCAGGAGTCATGGAAATGTCAAAAAGGAATTTTTCATGTTTTAAGTACCTTAGCAAAAGTTTTCTAACAAAACAAACCGTTCGCCCTGAGCCTGTCGAAGGGCATGTCTGGCTGTGCCCTTCGACAGGCTCAGGGCGAACGGACAGCAAGACAAAATGTTAAGAAAT
>DAIQOB010000550.1:0-2105 GCA_036788075.1 Syntrophobacteraceae bacterium | reverse complement strand
CGCTCACGGATCCCGGTGCGGCTCACGATCCACTCATCGTTCGTGTTCACCATCTTTTCGAGATCACTGTTGGTCAGCCGCCGTTCGGGAAGAAAGCGGCCCACGGAACGTATATAAGCCCTTCGGACTGACATATTTTCCCCTCGATTTACATGACCCCTTTGTACCATCCTCCATCGATCTGGATGGAAGCTCCCGTAATGTAACCCGCCCTGTCAGAAGCCAGAAAAGTCACCAGTGCAGCGAATTCCTCGGGGGTTCCCAGGCGTTTCATGGGAATGGACGATTCCCAGCGCTTGACGACCTCTCGGGAGTCGTGCCCTCTTTTTCTGCGGTGGCGACTGAAAGCGAACGGACTCTTTCCGTCATGGTGTAACCCGGGCAAACGTTGTTGACGGTGATGTTGTAGGTAGCCAGCTCATTGGAAAGCGTCTTGGCCATGCCGACGACCCCCGACCGCACCGTGTTGGAGAGGATCAAGCCGTCGATGGGCTGCTTGACGGAAATGGATGTCATATTGATGATACGGCCGGAACGCTTCTCCATCATGATGGGAACCACCTCCCGCGTCATGATGATGGTGCTCATAAGATTGAGCTTCACGCCAAAATTCCAGAGGTCGTCATCGATTTCAAGGAACGTCTTGGAGGGAGGCCCGCCGGCGTTATTCACCAGGATGTCCACGGTTCCGAAATGCTCGATCCCTTTGCGAATAAAATTCCGGGCCTGTTCGGCTACCGTCACGTCAGCTGGAATTCCGATGACCTCCGCACCGGTTGCCGCTCGGATCTCCTCTACGGCAAGGGGCAGTTCGGGATCGTCCAGGGCACAGATGGCGGCCTTCGCCCCCTCCCTGCACATTTCCATGGTCACGGCCTTCCCCAACCCCTGACTTCCTCCAGCAATGAAAGCGACTTTCCCTTTCAATCCTAAATCCATTGCGTCTCCTCTCCTGAATTTGAGTTACGAGTTGCTTCCGTTTTCACTCCACTGACGATGGCAGCCATGACACATGACAATCAAGCTTCGACGTAGAGGGCCTGCATGGCCGCCGAATATTCGCCTTCGCCTGCATAGATGAAGAAGGGAGGCTTCACCTGAAGCTCCTCGCCCCCCCCTTTTCTGCATTCCACGCACACCAGGCGCGCGGGCCCCCCACTCGCATCCGAATAAATGACCGTAAGCTCCTTGGGGCTGAACCCATGCTGCTGAGCCGTCACCAGCAGATGCCCCAGGCGCGTGGCGGGATAAATGACCGTCAGGCGTCCGCCCCACCTCAGGAGGAATTTGCCGGCGGCGAAGACCTCACGGATGGACGCGGCCAATTCATGGCGCGCCATGGCCTTCTGAGGATGAAGATTGATTCTTCCGCTTTCCAGTCGCCGGTAGGGCGGATTGCTCAGCACCACGTCGAAGCTCTGCGGTTGAAAATACTCCGAGACTTTCCGGAAATCCAGGTTCCGGAGCTCTATCCTGTCGGAAAACCTGTTGGTCGACACATTCCACTCAGCCAGTTCGGCCAGATCGGACTGGATCTCCAATCCGACAATGCTCCGCCCCTTCTTTCGGTAAGCCAGGATGAGGGGAATGATCCCGCAGCCCGTGCCCAGATCGACCACGCGATCCTCGGACTGGACTCCAGCCAGTCCCGCCAGCAAGACGGCATCCACCGAAAATCGGTAGCCGCCTTTTTCCTGGCGCACCACCAGCCGCCCACGGAACATGGTATCCAGAGTCACATCCATGGGGCGTCCTCTGCTACCAGATGGCCTCCTCGTGGGGTGAAAGAGGGTGGACGACCATGCCGCTGCCGACCTTTGGATAAAAGTACGTGGACTTGTGAGGCATGATCAAGCCGCTGCTCGCCACTTCCTGGACCTGCTCGATACGCGTCGAATTGATGAGAAACCCCGCGTCGTAGCCGCCCTTTCTTATTTGCCGAACGGCGGACGAAAAATCGTGGCTGAAATGAATGTTGTCGGCATCGGCCAGAAATGTTTCAGAGAGGCCCAGGATCCTTTTCAGGATCAATCGATCCAGGACCACCACATCCAGGCACTGGAGCTCCTGCGGGATTCCGCAGCTCGTGAGATAGGCCGATACCA
>DAIQOB010000549.1:0-2119 GCA_036788075.1 Syntrophobacteraceae bacterium | reverse complement strand
GCCGCTCCAGGCCGGCCGCGAAGCCTTCGAAGCCATGGAGAAGAGCGACCAGTTCGGAAAGATCGTGCTGGAGCCGTGACGTGCGGGAGAAGGGGTAAAGTTTATGCCGAACTTGACAGCAAATGCTCACTCTGCTACCCATTTCTTTCCACGTACACCACTCATAACCCACACAAGGAGGGAACGATGCGTTTGTTCAAACCGGTTGCAGCCATTTTGTTTGTGTTCGCTCTCATGGGCCTTTTCAACGGGAACATGACCCATGCTCAGGACAGCAAGGACGTGATCCTGGCGACGACGACGTCCACAGTGGATTCGGGGCTCCTGGATGTTCTCATCCCTGTCTTTGAAAAGCAGTCGGGCTACCGGGTGAAAACCATTGCCGTCGGAACCGGCCAGGCATTGGCCATGGGAGAGAAGGGCGAAGCCGACGTCCTGCTGGTGCATGCGCCGGAAGCCGAGAAGAAGCTGGTGGACGCCGGTGTGGGGACCAACTATCAGCTGGTCATGCACAACGACTTTGTCATCGCCGGTCCCCCTGACGATCCCGCCAAGATAAAGGGGATACCCAGCATGGAGGCCTTCAAGGCCATCAGCGCCAAACAGGCGACCTTCATATCTCGCGGGGACGATTCAGGGACGCACAAAAAGGAGCTTTCCATCTGGAAGAAAGCCGAAGTGACTCCCGCCGGTCAGAAATGGTACCAGGAGACCGGCCAGGGCATGGGGGCGACTCTGCAGATGGCTTCTGAAAAGCAGGGCTACACCCTCACCGACCGTGCCACTTACCTGGCTCAAAAATCCAACCTGAAACTGGAAATCCTTTCGGAAGGCGACAAGGGGCTCCTCAATGTCTACCACGTCATGCAGGTGAATCCGGAAAAGTTCACCAAGGTCAACGCCAAAGGCGGCGCGGCCTTCGTAGCCTTCATGATAGCGCCCGAAACCCAGAAGATGATCGGGGAATTCGGGAAGGAAAAATTCGGCCAGTCCCTTTTCTTTCCTGATGCGGGCAAGCAGATGTAAACTTCCTCGGGAATACAACGGCTTTTTGTGTTCGCGGCAGCGTCGCCTTCCCGGCGGCGCTGCTTTTTTAGGCCTTCTTTTCGTCATCGCCCCAGGCATCCGCCTGACGATGTTTTTCCATGTGCCGTTCCTTCGGTTGGCTCCCATGGCCGACGGCGTGGAAGGCTACGGTGCCGTTCCCGTCTCCTGCGTCTCCCACCCTCCCCCCAGTGCCTTGTAGAGAGAGATTCCATCGACAGCCAGGTTGCGGATGCTTTGCACGTGAGCCTCTTCTGCAAGGAAGAGGGCCCGTTGAGCCGACAGGACATTCAGGAAATCCGTCTGCCCTGACGTGTAGAGTTCCATGGACAGGTCCACGGCTTTGCGGTTGTTGACCACCGATTCTTCCAGAAACATGAGGTGCTCCTGCTCCCTGGCGTAGGCCGTCAGAGCCGTTTCCACGTCCTTCAGAGCCGTCAGGACCGTCTGTTCGTAGGAGAGAAGGGTCTCTTCCTGCACCGCCTTCTGCACTTCGATGTTCCACCGTATGCGGCCCGCAGTGAAAATGGGCCATTGGATGGTGGGGCCTACGGACCAGGACCGGTTGTTCCAATTTGCCAGGGAGCCCAGTTTATCGGATGAAAAGTCCAGGAACCCCGTCAGGGAGAATTTTGGGTACAGATCGGCCGTGGCGGCCCCGATGCGGGCGGTGGCCGCGTGAATCTCGGCTTCCATGCGGCGGATGTCCGGGCGGCGTCGAATGAGGTCCGACGGCAGTCCCACCGGGATTCGGGGCGGGATGGCGGGCAGGGGCGCAGGGGGGTGAAGCTCGTCAGCCAGGGCCGTCGGTGCTTCCCCCAGCAGGACGCCGATGTTGTAGATAGTGGCCTGGATTTCGGACTCCAACAGGGGAATCTGGGACGCCGTGGTGGCCGTCTGGGCTTGGGCGTTGGCCACGTCGAGGCCGTTCACGAAACCGGCTTCGAAACGCCGCCGGGTGATATCCGCCGTCTTCTGCTGGGCCTGAAGATTTTCCTCGGCGATGGTCTTCTGCTCCTGGAGCCTCCGCAGGTCCATATAGTTGATGCCCACTTCGGCCAGGAGGGTCACAAGA
>DAIQOB010000548.1:0-2120 GCA_036788075.1 Syntrophobacteraceae bacterium | reverse complement strand
CACGGTCATGACCACGTCCATGAGCTGCTTCTCGTTGTAACGTTTTGCCAGGGCATTCCAGGTTGCGTCCGATATAAAAGCGTCGGCATGAAGCTCGTCGGTGGCACGGATCAAGGTCGCATCGAACGGCGCCCAGCCCGGGGCGTCCGGTCCTTCCGGTATTCTTGCGATTTCTTCGGGAGTCAGGCCCACGGCCTTGCCCACCAGTGTATGTTGTCCGAATTCATACTCCGATTGGCAAAGCCAGCCGATGCGCAGAATGAGGATTTCCCTCTCCCGCGGAGGGAGTGAGGATTCCCTCAGAATATATCTGGCAAATGTCAGGAACCGGTCCGCCATGACTGGGTGTCGAACGAGCGTCGGGTAGAGGTTCAGAAGGCTGCCGTCTTTGGCTCGAAGTGGATGGAGAATCCTTTTTTGCTCTTCCGTCCATTGCGCAGCGGGAAGAGGCGTAATCCGGGGCTCTTTGAGTCTCACCCGTTCCCCCTTGTTCATGCAGGCGCAACCGGAAACCGAGAAAGCCAATACGATCAGTACGAAACAGAGCATTCCTTTTTTACCGTGCAACGTCATCGTTCCTCCCCTTTCTTCCTGTTAGAATCATCGGTTGGAATGAACCATCTCACCGTCCGTCCTTCTCGATTCCCATCCTCGGGAAGCACGGCCCCTCGCGTTTCGTCGGCGAATCGGGATGTCCTTTTACATACGATAAATTCGCGGGCCGTCAAGGGTTTTGTGTCAGTGAAAGGACGAAAGGGGATCCCGTTCGACATGCACCATAAAATCGACTGTAGGCTCGTCAGCCCCGGTGGGCATAAACCCAACAAATCCTTTGAACCCCGGCAGCCAAGATTGTTCTCGTTATAGGCATGTGCCTTGCCTCTCCGGACAGGGGCCAATTGACCGAAAATGCAGGTGAGGCCCTGCCTGTTCGGCATGGGCGCATCCGGGAATTCGGCGTTCTTCAGCGCATCGGAATAGAAACGGGCGATGGGAAGTTCCCTCCCGGGAAAATACCTCCCCCATCGGTCGATGAAACTTGCCTTGATGTCCAGGTCCATATCGTTCTCCCATTTCTGGATTACAGGCATTCATCCCGTGGAAACATCTGCAGGTGCCGGAGGCGGTCCGTTGCATGCCATAAGCGTGAAATTTATCAATCATCGAGAGGTTGAATGTAATGATTACAGGATGTGAATTTCATCAAAATATGCCCATACAAAAAACAGCCCCGGGCCGCCGGGGGATGGCCATTCCGGTGTCATGGCCTACCCTGGCCGCCTGCGGGGCATGGGGAATCGGGTCTGTCTCAGGCCAGCTTCGATGCCAGGGCCTTGCCATAGGCCATGCAGGCTGCCCTGCTGCCCTCGTCCGGGTTCCAGAGGGCCCGGATGCCTTCATCCACGACCGCGAAGCCGGCATCGGCCAGGCGCTGACCCATGGTCTTCACGGCCTCGCCGCTCCATCCGTAGCAGCCGAAGGCGGCGGCCTTCTTGCCCCGAAATTTGAGTCCCCGGATCTCCTCCAGGAAACCTGCCACGGCGGTGAGGATGCCCCGGTTCATGGTGGGTGAGCCGACAAGGAGGGCCTTGGACTTGAACACCTCCGTGGTGACGTCGTTCCGGTCCGATTTGGCCAGGTTGTAGAGCTTGACGTTCACCGCTGGATCGGCCTCGCGGATCCCTTGGGCAATGTGCTCCGCCATGATGCGCGTCCCGTCCCACATGGTGTCGTAAACGAGGGTGATCTGGTTTTCCTGGTAGCTGTCGGCCCATTTCAGGTACTGTTGCACGATCTGGACCGGGTTTTCCCGCCAGATCACCCCGTGGCTCGTGCAGATGATGTCCACGGGCAGATTGAAGGCTAGGACCTCCTGGATCTTTTTCGTGACCAGCTCGCTGAAGGGCGTCAGGATGTTGGCGTAATATTTGATGCACTCCGCCATGAGCTCCGAGGCGTCCACGAGGTCGTTGAAGAGGTATTCCGAGGCGTAGTGCTGGCCGAAGGCGTCGTTGCTGAAGAGGATGTTGTCCCCCGTGAGGTAGCAGAACATGCTGTCTGGCCAGTGGAGGAGGGGGGCCTCGATGAAGATGAGTTCCTTGCCGCCCCCCAGGTCGAGG
>DAIQOB010000547.1:0-2120 GCA_036788075.1 Syntrophobacteraceae bacterium | reverse complement strand
CCGCCCTCAAGGTGGAGGAGGCCTGGGAGAGGAATCTCAACGCTCTGATTCAGGTGGCCGCCCAGGACCGCGGGACCACCGTGAAAGTAGCCGAGAACCGTTTGATCTGGCTGGCGGACTATCACGATGGGAACCTGTCTCTACGCCCCGTGGAGCAGAAGCTGACTGTCCGCGGGACCTGGAGCAAAGGCCGCTCGGTTGCCCTCAGCCGTCTCCAGAGTGGGTCGGGCCTTGACTACATCACACGCCAGGATCACCAGATCCGTTCGACGCTCAAAAGGCAGGATTATTACTACAGTCCGGCCTATGAATTCGACATGGACAAGACACTGCCCTCCCTGGTAGGGCATCCTTTGATTTTCCTGGAAAAGGCGCCGTCCGTGAATGTGGAATTCGTCAAGGGAGAGCCTGAAGTCATGGTGGAGCGCTCATCCCAGAAAATCAGGGTCAAGCTGTCCACACCTTTGGAGACAGGTCACGTCGTTCTGGTCCGCGAGACTCCCACGCGATTCAAGGTCATCGAGCTCTCGGAGGAGCATCGGCGCATCGCCAAAATCCTTGGGGAGCGGGGACTGAGCGTTCCCGAATCGGCAAAAGAGCAGGTTTTGAACGCGGTTGCCAGTATTTCATCCCTCGTCACGGTCCACTCGGACATCGGGGGTATGTCCAAGGAC
This sequence comes from Syntrophobacteraceae bacterium, assembly GCA_036788075.1. Taxonomy (GTDB): domain Bacteria; phylum Desulfobacterota; class Syntrophobacteria; order Syntrophobacterales; family Syntrophobacteraceae; genus Desulforhabdus. Next base: position 1,446 of record DAIQOB010000547.1, on the reverse strand, counting down.
ATCGTGGAAGTCCCGGCGGATCCCACCCCGCACCTGCACCTGCTCCCTGCAGGGGCAGGATTTCGATTGGAAATGTTCACCAAGCCCTTCCGGGAGGGCGGTCCGCATCTCAAGCCCGGGGTGGGGGCGTCCAACGTCATTGGCGAAATAGACGGTAAGCGCATGCAGACCAAGAGGGACCTCAAGCTGGAAGAGCAGATGGCCGAAACGGTGGAGGCGGAGTGTTCCGTGTTCGCCCGGCTCCCCGAGCCGGATCGGCTCTGGTTCCTGGAAGAGCCCGACGACTGCCTGCAGGTGCTGCTGGACTTGAAGGAAATGCAGGAAAAGGGATCCGTCATCGTGGATTGGCCCGAGGGAGAAAAGCTCAAGGTCACCCGTGAAGTCTCCTTTGACCGGCTACGGCTGAAGATACGCAGCAGAGGGGACTGGTTCGAGCTGAGCGGCGAAGTGCGCCTGGACGACACCCTGGTCATGGACATGAAGCAGCTGTTGGAGCTCCTTCAAGATACCCGCAAGCGCTTCATTCCTCTCGGGGAAGGACAGTTCGTGGCCCTGACGAATGAATTCCGTAAAAGGCTCGAAGAGCTGGACAGCTATGCAGAAAAGCGGGGGAAAGCCCTCCGCCTCCATCCCCTGGCCGCACTGGCCATCGAAGACTTCACGGAGCACCTTTCGGACCTGGACGCCGACAAGGCATGGAAGCTGCGCCTTCAGCGCATCAAGGACGCTCAGGCTTTTACACCCGTTCTTCCTACTACCCTGAAAGCAGATCTCCGCGACTACCAGGTGGACGGCTTCAACTGGCTTGCGCGACTCGCTCACCTGGGAGTGGGGGCCTGCCTGGCCGACGACATGGGGCTCGGAAAGACCCTGCAGGCGCTGGCCATCATCTTGGATCGCGCTCCGGAAGGTCCCACGCTGGTGGTGGCTCCCACGTCCGTTTGCATGAACTGGACTGCCGAAGCCAACCGCTTTGCCCCCACCCTGAACCTGGTCACGTTCGGAGGCAACCATCGGGAACAGCTGGTCAGAAGCCTGGGGGCCATGGACGTGCTGGTCGTCAGCTACGGCCTGCTCAATCAGGAGGCCGAGCTGCTGGCTTCGGTCCAATGGCATACCATCGTTCTGGACGAGGCCCAGGCCATCAAGAATTTCGCCGCCAAACGATCCCAGGCCGCCATGAACCTCAACGGCAACATGCGCCTCATTACCACCGGCACCCCCATTGAAAACCATCTGGGTGAGCTATGGACCCTTTTCAACTTCATCAACCCCGGTTTGCTGGGTTCCCAGGAACGCTTCAACGCCCGCTTCGCCATCCCGCTCGAACGCCGGGACGGGCGTGAGGCTCGCAAGCGGCTGAAAAAACTGGTGCAACCCTTCATCCTCCGGCGCACCAAGGCGCAGGTGCTGGAAGAACTGCCGCCGCGCACCGAGGTCGTACTG
>DAIQOB010000546.1:0-2131 GCA_036788075.1 Syntrophobacteraceae bacterium | reverse complement strand
GTTTCATGGCCCTGAAGAGCATCTTCCCGGATGCTTGGACGGGGGCGTTCTCCGGGTGGAGATCGAAGTTCCCAAGGGTGGCGAACTGGCCCGGCATACCCTCAACCCGCGTTTGGGCATCGTGGGGGGAATTTCCATTCTGGGAACAACGGGCATTGTAAAGCCTTTTTCCCACACGGCGTACGAAGAAACCATCCAGGCGGCCCTCTCCGTTGCGGCGTCCAACAGATGCACCCGCGTCGTCCTCAGCACCGGGGGGAAAAGTGAGCGGTTTGCTCAGGAGCTTCTTGCCCACCTGCCCGCGGAGGCGTTTGTCCAGGTTGCCGACTTCTTTGCCTTCTCCGTTCAAGAAGCCTGTCGCATGGGGTTTCAGGGGATTATACACAGCGCTTTTTTCGGCAAGGTGGTGAAGATGGCCCAGGGGCATGCATACACCCACGCCCACAGGGTCTCACTGGACCTGACGCCCCTGGCAGAGCTGGCGGCGAGCCTGGGGTATGACGGGAGCTTCTGCGGCAGCCTCGCCGAAGCCAATACCGCCCGCCACGCCCTGGAATTGCTGCGGGAGCGGAACGCTCAAGACGTTATCCGGGGCGTGGCCGTCCAGGCCCTGGATCAGTCGGCACGACTGGTGGAATATCGGCTACCGCTGCGGCTGCTGGTTTTTGATTACGACGGAACCCTGCTGGTGGATGTGGAAAGGGCCGAGAGAAAATGAGGGACCTTCGACGGGATCACTGGGCCCCGCCCTGCGTGGTCCTGGTGGGGATGGGAATGGGGGTGGGAGACATTCCTGCGGCGGCCCTGCATTGGATCGAACGGGCGGAAGTGCTGGCAGGCGGAGCCCGTCACCTGGACTGGTTTCCCAGTCATTCCGGTGAAAAGCTCCCCTTGAAGGGGCCGTTGAATGCCTGGCTGGATGCCGTGGGCGCCATATCACGGGAGCGCCGCACAGCCGTTCTGGCTTCAGGGGACCCGTTCTTCTTCGGCATAGGGCGCCGCCTGGCGGAGCGCCTGGGAAAAGAGCACCTCGTGACGTTTCCCAACATCACGAGTGTCCAGGTTCTTTTTGCACGCCTCAATGAACCGTGGGAAGATGTCAAGGTCCTGAGCCTCCACGGGCGTGGTGCCGCCCTTGACGATTCCCGGTGGCTGATGGACCTCCGCCTGCATCCCCGGTTCGTATGCTTCACGGACCCGCAGCATACCCCAGGCTGGATCGCCCGGCAGTTCCTGGAAAACGGAATGGAAGATCGGGTCATGGTCGTGGGAGAAGACCTGGGGACTTCCTCCGAGCGAATCCATCGCCTTTCTCCACGCGAGGCTGCGACCGGGAGTTTTTCCTCTCTCAACCTGGTGGCGGTGTTTGATAAGGGGAAGGAGTCCACTCCGCAGAGCGTGTCACATGGTACGGACTCTTCTTCAAGGGGTTCGAAGAGCGATGCCCCCCCGCCGCGCACGGCTCTCGGACTTCCCGAATCGGCCTTCCGCCACCAGGCCGGGTTGATCACCAAGATGGAAGTCCGCGCGGTAGCCCTCGCCGCCCTTCAACTGGAACCGGGCCTCGTTTTGTGGGACCTGGGCGCGGGGAGCGGCTCCGTCTCCATCGAGGCGTCGCGCCTCGTTCCTTTGCGTTATGTGGCGGCCGTGGAGAAAGACCCGCACCGTTATCGAGACCTGCAGGAGAACATCGAACGCCTTCGTGGCTCCCCCATCGAGGCATTTCATGGCAGGTCTTCGGAACTGCTGGGGATACTGCCGGACCCCGACCGGGTTTTTATCGGAGGCAGTGGCGGGGACCTGCCCGAGATTTTTCACCACCTCCTGCGACAAATGCGCCCGGGGGGGAGGCTGGTGCTCACTGCCGTGACCCTCGATACCCTGGAGGCTGTGCGGGCGTTCTGGGGGGACAAAGACTATGAGCTGGAGATCATCCAACTGCAGGTCAGCCGATCGGCTCCCATCGGCAAAACCCTGCGGCTGGAAGCCCTCAATCCGGTGTTCGTGATCAGTGTGTGGAAGAGGCCCTCCACCTGATGGAAATTGAGTAAATTGAAAATTGGACGCTGATGCATGCAGACTGACGGGCGCTGACGCACGCTGTTTTTTTTCTCTCCAAAAGTTTTTAGCA
>DAIQOB010000545.1:0-2140 GCA_036788075.1 Syntrophobacteraceae bacterium | reverse complement strand
TGGTCAGGTGTTTCCGTTTTGGGGAACTGCAGTGACAAACGGAGTAGACATTGCCAGTGAATGGGAAAGAAGCATGGACCAAAACGAGCTTCGGGAGCTTGAAAATCGTTGCATCCAGGAGCAGCCGCCGGCTTGTGCCGCCGCCTGTCCCGTTCATCTCGACGCACGGGCCGTCATGGCGGAGGTCGCCCGTGGAGATTTTACCGCTGCTGCCAAAATCCTGAAAAAGAGCATTCCCTTCCCCGGCATCATCAGCCGCATCTGCGACCATCCCTGCCAGGCCGCTTGCAGGCGAGGCGAGGCAGGGGATCCTGTGTCCATCAGGGCCATTGAGAGAGCATGCCTGGACCATGCAGGCGAAATGTCTGAAAAATCTCTTCCCATGCCCAGGAGGGACGGCCGGGCGGCCATCATTGGTGGGGGGCTGAGCGGCTTGACCGCTGCGTTTGACCTCGCCCGCAAAGGCTATTCCGTCGTGGTATTCGAACAAGCCCCTCAGCTGGGGGTGAGCCTGGGAGTGTTTCCGGAAGAAATCCTTCCCTCTCACGTCATCGCCAGGGACCTGGAGGTCCTGGCGCAGGTCGGCATTGAAGTTCGACTTGGCGTAAAAGTGGGGTCAGACATCTCTCCCGAAACGATCCTCTCTGAATTCCATGCCGTATACCTGGCTATGGGCCCTGATTTCAACAATATTTTCGAGCTCCCCCTCAACAGCGCCGGGCTGCTGCCCGTTCATCCCGTCACCTTCGCCACGGGCCGGGAGAAAATCTTTGCGGGTGGGGGAATGACTCGAAACGAATCGGAACGATCTCCCATCCAGTCCATCACCGACGGACGTCGAGCTGCCATCTCCATGGATCGTTACCTGCAGAAGGTCTCCCTTACGGCGTCCCGCATGGACACAGGGTCTCACTCGACGCGCCTTTATACTCGCACGGACGGACTTGCTCCTTCCCCCGCCGTTGTTCCCGAGAACACCTCCCAGGGCTATTCTGATGAAGAGGCCGTGCGGGAGGCCAGGCGCTGTATCCAGTGTCAATGCCTGGAGTGCGTGAAGGTCTGCGAATATCTGAACAGCTTTGGAGGTTACCCCAAGCAATACGTACGCCAGATCTACAATAACCTCTCTATCGTCATGGGACACCGGCACGCGAACAAACTCATCAACTCCTGCAGCCTCTGCGGTCTTTGCCGTGAAGTCTGTCCCGAAGACCTGCACATGGGCATGGTTTGCAGGAAGGCCCGGGAGCTCATGGTGGAACAGGGCAGGATGCCTCCCTCCGCCCATGATTTTCCCCTGCGGGACATGGCCTTCAGCAACAGTGAAAAGTGTACGCTCGTTCGCCATCAGCCCGGCACGCAGCGAAGCCGATTCCTTTTCTTTCCCGGATGTCAATTGAGTGGCTCCTCTCCAGGCCATGTTCGGAAAGCCTACGAAACACTGAGGGAGAAGCTGACGGGCGGCGTCGGCTTGATGCTGCGCTGCTGTGGAGCTCCGGCAGACTGGTCAGGAAGAGCGGGAGCCTTCCAGGATATTTTGGGGGCATTCACCACGGAATGGCGGAGGATGGAAAAGCCGGAGGTAATCGTCGCCTGTTCGACCTGCTATGAGATCTTCAAAACACATCTTCCGGATGTTTCCATTTTGTCGCTTTGGGAGCTGATGGATCGGTTCGACCTTCCTCCTGCGTCCGGACTGACGCAAGGTCGGTCTGTTGCGGTCCACGACGCCTGTGCCACGCGCCATGAGCATCACATCCATGAGAGTGTCCGCAGCATTTTGAAGAAATGCGGACTCCAGGTGGAAGAACTCCCCCTCAGCCGCGACAAGACCGAGTGCTGCGGCTTCGGAGGCCTCATGTTTTTCGCCAATCCCGAGCTTGCGAAAAAGAGCATCGAACGCCGGGCTGCCGAAAGCAGTGCGGACTACGTCGCCTACTGTGCCATGTGCCGGGACTATCTGGCTTCGAGGGGCAAGCGAACCTTGCACCTGCTGGATCTCTTGTTCGGAGCATCCATGGATGCCGCTGCTGAAAAAAGAGGACCGGGGTATTCCCAGAGACAGGAAAACAGGGTGCGGCTCAAGAATGCACTCTTAAAAGAGGTCTGGGGGGAATCGCCGGACCCACAGGAAGACTAC
>DAIQOB010000544.1:0-2143 GCA_036788075.1 Syntrophobacteraceae bacterium | reverse complement strand
CCGGGTCGTGACGAAAAAAGGAGAAGGGTTGCAATGAACAAACCTAAAATGGGAATTGGATTCAAGATCTTTGGAGGCTTCATCGTTTTGATACTGATTGGCGTCGCCATAGGATACTCCGGATACTTCAGCATCAACCGGGTCATCCAGGCTTCGGCCCTTTCACAGAAGGCGCTGGAAGCCAAAATCAAAGTCCTCGACGCCCGCCGCTATGAGAAGAACTACATCATGCGGAAAGATGAAGCATCCTTCAAGGACCTCATGCAGGCCCTCGAGGAATTGAACCAGCTTTCCACCCAACTGAAGTCCATGATGGATTCGAGCAAGGATGCGGATCAAATTGCAGAGGCAGAAAAAATCTACAATAGAGCGGCGGATACCCTGAAGCGGTTGGAAAATGAAGATGCCGCCGTTTTCGAACGGCTCCAGCAGACGGCGGGCAGCATCTCCAAGCTGGCCGTTGATGGATCGACTGCGGCAACCCGCAGCGTCCAGGAAAACATGCTCGCCTCCAACGGGATGACCTTGAAGGACAACGCCCGGGCAAGAATAAAGGATGTCGTTTCCCTGGCCTACAGCATCCTGCAATTTTGCAGCGAGCAGGGAATGGCGAGGGAGGACATCTTCAATATCCTTCGCAGTATTCACTTCCAGGGGAACAATTACCTCATCGTGATCCAGACGGACATGAAGGTGGTGGTCCACGGAGGAGACCGCAACATCGAGGGGAAAGACTTCGGAGGCGTGCAGGACAAAAAGTCAGGCAAGTTTTTCACTAAGGAAATGGTGGAATCGGCCGTCAAGAAGGGGGATTCTTACACCGAGTATTTTTTCACGAAACCGGGGATGGGGGATGCGGTCTTTCCCAAAGTGACTTATTCGAAATATTATGAACCGATGGGGTTGGTTGTCTGCGCCGGCGTTTATATGGACGACGTCGAAATGGAGATACAAATCACCAACAATATGCTGAATGAAGGTCTGAGTAGATTGCAGCAGACGGAAGCCATCAAATCGTTGACCTTCGAAGCGCGGCTGAACGCTCTCTATTATTTCGTTTTCAACCGGGACAGTGAAAAGGTGGCTGAAAGCCTCGCCCGGTTGAAGGCCCTACCCACGGTGACGGAAGACATCAGGAAGCTCGCCGACGACTACCAGGCACAGTTCAACCAGCGTGTCAGCAATAGTGACAGACGGACGTCCACTGTCGATGAAATCGTCCGGATCGCACGCCAGGCGATGGGAGCTGCAGAGGGCATTGAAAAAACGGCCAATGATCTTTTTGACAGCAGCACGGCAATGGGCAAGACCCTGATGCTCGTCTTCATCGTCATGGGCGCAGCAGGGGGGGTTGCCCTCGCGTTTTTCCTGACACGCGGCATCACCAAGCCCGTGAGCCGGGCCATCGACGGACTCATGGAGGCTTCCGGCCAGGTGGCGTCGGCGGCAGGGCAGGTAGCTTCCTCCAGCCAGAACCTGGCAGAGGGATCTTCGGAGCAGGCGGCAGCCATCGAGGAAACCTCCTCTTCTCTGGAAGAAATGGCCTCCATGACCCGGCAGAATGCGGAGAACGCCGGCCAGGCCAATATCCTCATGGGCGAAGCCAACACTATCATTTCCAAGGCTAATGCCACCATGCAGCACCTCACCATGTCCATGAAGGAAATCACGACGGCCAGTGAGGAAACGCAGAAAATCATCAAGACCATCGACGAAATTGCCTTCCAGACGAATCTCCTGGCTTTGAACGCCGCCGTGGAAGCCGCCCGGGCGGGTGAGGCCGGGGCGGGGTTTGCCGTAGTGGCCGACGAAGTCCGAAACTTGGCCCTGAGGGCAGCCGAAGCGGCGCGGAACACGGCAGACCTCATCGAAGGCACCGTCAAAAAGATCAAGGAAGGGGCGCAAATCGTGGCCAGGACCAATGACGAGTTCACGGAAGTCACCAATGGAGTGACCAAGTCCGGGAAGCTCATCGAGGAAATTGCCGCCGCTTCCCATGAACAGGCCCAGGGGATTGGCCAGGTAAACCAGGCGGTTTCCCAGATGGACAAAATCGTTCAGCAGAACGCAGCCACTGCGGAAGAATCCGCCTCGGCTTCGGAGGAAATGAACGCTCAGGCGGAACAGATGAAAGAATTCGTGG
>DAIQOB010000543.1:0-2148 GCA_036788075.1 Syntrophobacteraceae bacterium | reverse complement strand
CTTGCTCCCCGGCCTCTCCCCGGGAGCGGCCGGCCTAATTCTTGATTGCCTTCGCCCGGTAGTTCAGAAAGAAATCACGCATGGAGACATAGGGATCCAGCGCGGAAGCCTTGAAGTCTTCGTATTCTCCGATCCGCATAGAAGTGTTGTTCAGCTTTATTCCTCCCTGCACCCCGGCTCTTACGGCCATATTCGGCGCAAGGTAATTGATGGGGTTGAGGAAAGTATCGGCTCCAGATCCGATGGTGTCCCGCCCGGTGGACGGCCCGAAAAAGGGCCAGTTGATGAAGATCATGGGTTTCATTCCATAAAAGCCCAGAGTCTGCCCAAAATCCTCATCATAGGGATGCAGGTTGAAGTGGGTGTTGGCGATGTCGAACATGCCGCCAAAGCCCAGGGTCGAATTGATGACGAACCTGGAGAGCTCCACTCCGGCGCCCTTGAATTTTCCCTGGAGGGCGTTGTTGACGAACCTTATGGGAAACTGGATGTTTTCGTAGGCATTCTTGATGTCCGTGCGAACTCCCGGCGGAATGACCTTGCCGTAAAAGGTGCCCACGGGCTTCAGAAACCAGAAGTAGAGCTTGTCGTTGAATTGAAAAAACGCCCGGTTCATGGGCTCCAGGGGGTCCCGCGTGGCGACGTGATCTTCCCCAAAGGGCTCTTCGCTCTCATCTCCATAATTATTATTCTCTGCCGCAAAGGCAGGAGCATCAAAGGAAAAGGGGCTGCCCGACTTTTCCTGCATTCCTCCCCACAATGTACACAATGCGAACACGAGCAACACGATCGAGAGCCTCGACACCTTCACGGCTGGATGCATACTTACCCCCTTATAATGGTTCAATCTTCACCCCGATGAATTGACGATTCCGGCAGACCACAACTCTTAGCAAAAAACGATCCATGGACCCAGGTTTGAAGAAGAGGCCCGAATTGTTTCACAGTTTACCCAGCAGAATCGGCAAAAAATATTCTAACACCCTGACCCCGCTTGGCAAGGAAAAGTCGGCCATTTCGGGTGGGATCGCTTTGCATATCCCGGCAGTTGTTATATTATTCCAGAAAAATTTGATAGAGGTTTTCTTTAGAAATTGGAGGTGTTCAGCCTGTCAAGTGGCCTGTTGACCGGGAAGGAAGGGGTGATGGCAAAAAAGAGCGACGAACAAATGAATCCTTTGGAAAAACTGATGGAACGCCTTAAAAATGCCTCCGGGGAAGGGGGATCGCCCCAGAAGGATTCCTCCCAGCGGAAAGTCCATTTCTCCTTTTGGTACTTCATGTTGGCCCTTCTTTTGATCTCATGGCTGCAGGGGTACATGGCTGAGCCTCAGCGGGAGCGGGTGCCCTATTCGCAGTTCAAACAGTGGGTGCGCGAGGGACGGGTCGAAAACGTCGTGCTGGGCCCTGAAAAGATCCGTGGGGAGGTCAAGAGCGACAAGGAATCCGAGAAGGAAAAGGTGAAGCACTTTGTGACGGTCCGCGTCGAAGACCCGGAACTGGTGGGGCTGCTGGATCAGCACCGCATTGAATATTCCGGCCTGACGGAAAACAAATGGATCGGAGTCATTCTCTCCTGGCTGATGCCCCTGGCCATTTTTGTCTTATTTTGGAGCTATCTCATTCGGCGCATGAGCGGCGGACCCCAGGGGGTGCTTTCCGTGGGGAAGGCACGCGTCAAAATTTTTGCAGAAAAGGAAATCGGGATCACTTTCGATGACGTGGCGGGCATCGATGAGGCGAAGCAGGAGCTCCAGGAAATCGTGCAGTTTTTGAAGACTCCCGAGAAATTCCAGCGCCTGGGGGGGAAAATTCCCAAAGGGGTGCTGCTCCTGGGGGCCCCCGGAACGGGAAAGACCCTCCTCGCCAAAGCGGTGGCCGGGGAGGCTGGAGTCCCCTTCTTCAGCATGAGCGGTTCAGAATTCGTGGAAATGTTCGTGGGAGTGGGAGCTGCCCGCGTGCGGGATCTCTTCGGGCAGGCCAAGGAGCAGGCCCCCTGTATCATTTTTCTCGACGAGCTGGACGCCCTGGGGAAAGCCCGTGGGCTGAACCCCATGGGAGGTCATGACGAACGGGAACAGACCCTGAATCAGCTCCTGGTGGAAATGGACGGCTTCGATCCCCGTTCGGGGGTCATCATCATGGCGG
>DAIQOB010000542.1:0-2151 GCA_036788075.1 Syntrophobacteraceae bacterium | reverse complement strand
CAGCCAATGCCAGTGTGAACAGACCAGCCCTTTCGGGTCGCAGCTCCATGGAGCTCTCACGCCGCCACCTCCCTGGCAAGGCGCATTCTAAGGAATTGGAGAGAGACTCAATCAGAAACAATCCGCAGGTGTAATTCGCTCCCCATCAAGAATGCGTTGATCAGCAATGCTACCGCTCCCAGCAAGCAGATCTCAAATTCGCCTATCTCCAGTCCCATCTGGAAATTTCCGCTAGGCATTGGTAATCCGGCATACCGAGCATACGGCAGAATCGCCCGACACGGGACACGACTAATAGGCTCTTCAACCTAAGCAGCCTGACGGAGCTACACAGGTCTCTTATAACAGTATTAGAGACCACCTCAAAATTAACGCGGCGTAGAAAACCTGCGAAACCAGATAGCTGTATGGGAAAAAATGGAGACATCCTGGAAATTTGTCAGGATTTTTAGAATATCGAACAAAATTTGCCAGATGTTTAATGAGTCATCCGAACGGCAGGTGAACGGGCCGCGTCGGGGCGGGGAGGGGTTTTCGCTGAGGAAACCTTGTCTTTCCTCACTCCAGGTGCGGACACAACCCTGCCAGCCCCACCCTACTCTGATTCTCCCCAGGCTTGCCGGCTCCTAGCGATCTTCTTTCTGACACCCTCCCAGGTTCCGCCTGCGAGAAACGATTCCTTCCATCGCTCCAAGAAGCGGACATACATCTCGTAGGGCAAGGAAAAGGTCAGCTCATCGGTTTTCAGGTATTTTCGGTCCGACGGATCCCAGCCGGCCAGAACGGCTCGAAGCCTCCCTTGCGCCAAATAACGCAGTGGCCATGTCACGAGATAGCTGCAGCCGGCGCCGAAGGGAGAGGCCACGGCTTCGAAGTCGTCCGTGACAAAGGTGGCCAGGACGCACAGGCCTGACATGACCTCGGCTCGCGCGAAAAACGTCACCACCTCGGGAATCTCTCCCTCCCTGAAATGGCTGATCGGCTTGAAAACACAAAACTGGGCAGGAGCCTTTCGTGGATCGATTTCAGCGAAAAAGCGCCGAGCAACCTCCGGAGAGCATAAATACCGCTCCCCCTGAACAGGAGTCCCTGGTACGCCGGTCGACACGTAGTGGGCAATGAAGTCAAGCTGAGGCTTATGAAATCCAAGGTAGAAGGAGCCGCCCACGCACCCAAAGCGGCTCGCTTCGAAATAGGCAGCGGTGTGCTTCTTTCGCGCAAGCCAGATCTGTCCCATGACGCAAGAAAAGCTGCCCCACAGGGCATCCCAGTCGATCTCTCCCCTTTGCTCCTTCTCCAGGGAAGGCGAGGGGCCTTCTTTGGGGGCATAACCTGCCTCAGGCTCAACATCCGTGTAAAACATCCCCATGGGCTCTTCAGAAAGCCCCAGAGCCTGCAAGAATTCTTGAAGAGAGACAAGCATGGTCGTCTTCCTCGTGGAACGGAATTAAAGGTGCCTTACAAGGTCTTGTACCGTCCGTACGTCGGCATAAATGCCGCTTAGCGCCGCGACGAAAGCGGCGTGAACCTGTCGAGCAGGAACGGTCGTCCCCTCAAACACTAAGGCCCGCGTCGCGCAAGCATCGTGCGCGAGAATGCACTGAAAGCCCAAATCAAAGGCGGCTCGCGTCGTCGCATCCACACACATGTGGGTCATCATGCCCGCGATGATCAACTCCGAAACATCACGCGCCTTCAGCTCATCCAACAGCCCAGTCTGCCGAAAACTGTTCGGATACTGCTTCTGAATGACAGCTTCACCCGAGCAGGGACGGACGCACTCATGGATCTCGACTCCGACCGTCCCGGGCAGGAAGAAAGACGCGCCCGGCCGGGCCGAAACATGCTGCACGTGGAAGACCGGCAAGCCTGTGTGTCTCACTGCGTCAAGGAGGATCCCGGCGCGCTCGCCCGCCTCCGGACTCCCCTCAAGGACCATGCTCCCAGAGGGAAAATAGTCGTTTTGAATGTCTACGATCAATAGGGCTTTGCCCATCCCTCTCCTCCTCTATGGCACGGACGGACCCAGTACCCGGCGGCATGAGCTCGCCAGCTGGATAGTCTGCCTGCCGGAGGGTCCCAGACCGCCCGTGCGCAGGCATCATGCTGGGGATCAGAGCGCAGCCTCTCCCGTTTCCCGGGTTCGGATAC
>DAIQOB010000541.1:0-2158 GCA_036788075.1 Syntrophobacteraceae bacterium | reverse complement strand
GTTTGGCGACAGATCCAAGCAGCCAGCGACGAAAAAGACTCTCTCCGCGATGGCCCATCACAATGGCATCTACTGCCTGCACATAAGCTTTTTGAGACTGCCCGGACCCATCAAAAGCGACAAGTATCCTGCTGATCATGCTCGCCCCTGCGAAATAGACCGTTTTCATGCTGAAGGGTGTAAAAATAAGCCCAAGAGCCAGCACTGTGCCCAGATCCGTGATGAAACAGGCGGCCAGAACCGTCTTACCGTAGGTGCTGTTGTTCAAGCCGAGCTCCAGCATCACCGCATACACCACCGCAATGGAAGTGGTCGAAAGGGCCACCCCGGCAAGCCAGCTCGCCTGTACATTCCAATGGAGCAGATAGTAAGCCACTGCGGCACAGCCTAAAAAAGGCAGGGAGAAACTGGCGAGGCCGATGGCTGTCGCCTCCTTCCACTCGGGTGAGACCGAGGATCCGTTCATCGCTGATTTTGCGGTGGCCATGGGAGGGGGGCAGCTCAAGACGGGCTCGTTCTGCCGAAGCGAGGGCATCGCCAAATACAACCGTCCCCTCGAAATCGAAGAAGAGCTTGGAAAGGCGGCGGTTTTCGGAAATCCGCTGACATAATGCGTTTTTTCACTTTGGAGCGCAAGTTTTTCATTTTTGAGTGGTTTAACCCAATGAAGAAGGTGAGGAGTGATCAATTTCGTGTGAGATGTCACCGGCTGATGTGGGCTTAATCCCTGAAAGACCTGAAACCCCTCCTGCCGAGGGTCTCCCGTGGGGATTCAGTATGTGAGCATGTTGACGCAGACATTGTCATAAGAGAATGAGGGGACTGTGAACCCGCTTGATTTTCTCTACATGCACTTTCCTGTTTCCGGAGTGGGCACCTGGGTACTTCTACCGCCGCTGGTTGCTTTCATCGTCTCCACAATTACCTCCATGGGAGGGGTCTCGGGGGCTTTCCTGCTCCTGCCCTTTCAGGTGAGCTGTCTGCATTTCACCACGCCTTCGGTCAGCTCCACGAATTTTGTTTATAACATCGTGGCCATCCCAAGCGGCGTCTATCGATACCTGAAAGAAGGCCGCATGGCCTGGCCACTCACCTGGGTGGTCATTGTCGGGACCCTTCCCGGCGTTTTCATCGGCTACTACCTGAGAGTGCTCTACCTTCCCGACCCCAGGGCGTTCAAGCTCTTCGTCGGCTGTGTGCTGCTTTACATTGGAGTGCGACTCCTCTATGAGATGACGGCGCGTTCTCAGAGAGGGAAGAAGGAGATGAAAGCCCTCGAGGAGAAATTCAACCAACACGCCAGGAAGCTCAAGGAAGAGCAGTCGGCGAGGGTTTCGTCAGGCCTTCCCGCCGAGGCCGTGATCAAGACCTATCCTTTACCCTTACCAGGGTGGAGTACGACTTTTGGGGGCAACGATTTTCGCTCAGCACGCCCGGAATGTTTTTTCTCGCGTTTGTTGTGGGCATCATCGGCGGGACGTATGGAATCGGCGGCGGAGCGATCATTGCGCCATTCTGTGTAGCGGTCTTTTAATTACCGGTTTACACGGTGGCCGGAGCAGCCCTTCTGGGCACGTTCATCACCTCCGTTGCGGGCGTCTTGTTTTACAGCATCATTCCTGCGAAAGCGGGCATGGTGTGCGCCCCTGACTGGCTGCTCGGATTTCTTTTCGGCGCGGGGGGCTTTGCGGGAATGTACTGCGGGGCCAGGCTACAAAAGTTTGTTCCCCAGAAATTCCTCAGGCTCATCTTGGGTCTGCTCATCACCATTCTGGCGGGCAGCTACATCTTGCAGTACTTCATGAAGTAGCTGCGGTTGCATGGCGCGAGGCATTGGCGGACCTTCCCAAGATGCCCATCACGAGGCCCTTTGTGGAAAAATCCAGGCCCCGCCTCCTGATTTTCACCAGTACGAGCGCCTATCCGGATGCCTTATCCCCGGAGGACATCGCCGCCTTCATCGAGAGGGAATGGAAAGTGTCGTGACCTCAGGGGGGCAGTGGGATAACCGTGGTTGCGCGAGGTCAGCAGTTTTCCGATTGAAAGATTCGCTCCAGCATGGAAGGCAGGAGCGCGTCGAGGTCCTTGCGGATGGCGGCGTGCTTGGCCTTCATGGCGGCGACCGTGGCTTGGAGTGTGTTGAACGTGTGCTGCTTGG
>DAIQOB010000540.1:0-2159 GCA_036788075.1 Syntrophobacteraceae bacterium | reverse complement strand
CGGTATTTGCTCCATCGCCAGCCTTTCATCACGGTAAAGCCGCAAGGTCCCCACCAGGGCTGCAAGTGTCATTTTATCCACACGCAGGGCGCGGGTGAGGGGATTTTTCTTGCACTTCTCGATGAGGGATTTTCTGCCGAGGATGATGCCCGCCTGGGGTCCGCCCAGGAGTTTGTCTCCGCTGAATGTGATGACATCTGCCCCGGCACGGACCGTCTCCTGAACTGTCGGCTCACCCTGCAGGCCGAAGGGGGCGAAGTTGATGAATGATCCACTTCCCAGGTCTTCAATGACGAGCAGACCGTGTGCCCTGCCCAGAGCAGTCAGTTCTTCCAGTGATACTTCCGAAGAAAAGCCCACAATGCGATAATTGCTGGTGTGAACCCTCATGAGAAGGGCGGTTTCACCGTTGATAGCCCCCTCATAGTCTCTTGCATGCGTGCGGTTTGTGCATCCGACTTCCCTCAGAATGGCCCCGCTGCTCCGCATGACGTCCGGAATGCGAAAAGAGCCTCCAATTTCCACGAGCTGGCCGCGTGAGACGATGACTTCCTTTCCCTGGGCCAGAGTATTCAACACCAGGAAGACCGCGCCCGCATTGTTGTTCACCACCAGCGCAGCCTCGGCGCCGGTCAGCTCGCAAAGGATCGCTTCGGCATGGACGTAACGGGAGCCTCTTTTCCCTTTTTCCAGGTCGTATTCAAGGTTGTTGTAGCTGCGGCAGAGCAGGGTCAATCGTTCGATGGCTTCCTGTGGGAGAAGGGAGCGTCCCAGGTTGGTATGAATGACGATGCCGGTGGCATTGATGACGGGGCGCAGAGCATAGTCACTGACCTGCACCAGGTGCTGAAGGATGAGCCGGACCAGGTGCGAGGGCTCCAGGTTTACGGAAGCACCTGATTCCCCGGGGTCCAGGATTCGCTGCCTCTGTTCCTCCAGGATGTGACGGATGCTTTCCAGAAGCAGTCTTCGAGGGTACTGGGTGAGAGCTTCCCGGAGGGGTTCCAACTGAAGGAGGGCATCAACGCCCGGGAGCTTTCGCAGCAAGTCTTGGACGTTCGTGTTGGCCATGATCGGTTCATCCTTCCTGAGTGGTTCTATGGGAATCCATGGAGCTGCCTTTACTGTTGATGCAGACTATATGAAAACTTTCTTTCTAAAGGCTTCTCCGTTATATTTCAAACTTTAAACAGAATGAAACCCTTTTCATTGCTTTCGATGGCGGCTTCTGATGGGTTTGCCGCCCAGGGACACAAGAGGACGTTCAACCTCAGATGGAAACACCGGTATTTAGGGAAGAACTGGACTCTTCCGTGAGCTACGATGTGAATGACGCTTCCTTGAAGGACACTTCCGGGAAAATCCTCTCATTCCTGAGCGATTCAGACGACTCGTTTTCGCTCCGCGGTGCGCATCCGACAGCTTTGGCCTACCTCTTGTCCCGAGGAATCCAAGCTGCAAAACGCAACTTTGTACTGGTTGCTCCTACGGACCGAGATGCAGAAAAATTTGCGGAAATGATTCGCTTTTTTCTCGGAAAACACTCCTCCCGCCCGGATGCTCCGCTGGACCAGCGCGTGTGGTATTTCCCCTCCCGGACGGGCAGAAAAGTGCAGTCTCTGGGCAAGATGGAGGGGACGGCCCGTCGGCTGGAGGCTCTCTATGCGTTGAGGAACAGCTCCACACCCCGTCTGCTGGTAACTTCGGCTTTGGCACTCATGGAGCGCATCCCCCTTCCCGAGGATCTCTTGAAGCATACGGAATACAGAGTCGCGGGTGAGGAAATCGATCTGAAGGCATTGACTCGAAGACTGGTGGACTGCGGCTACTACGGGGTGCCACTCGTAGAGGAATACGGGGATTTCAGCCGAAGAGGGGGAGTTTTGGACATTTATGCCCCACTCTATCCATGGCCCCTGCGGCTGGAATTTTTCGGAGAGGAGCTGGAATCCATCCGGCTCTTTCATCCCGTTTCCCAGCGGTCCATGGGAGCTCTGGAAGACGTCATCCTCCTGCCCGCCGGCGAAATCATACTGGATGAGGAGGCACGGGAGCGTGCGCGTCAGGCCATCTACGACGATATCGAGGCGGAACACCTGACGCGGGCTGCCGGAAATGTCTGGTTGGAGAAGCTGCAGGAAAGCCACCAGTTTGGAACA
>DAIQOB010000539.1:0-2181 GCA_036788075.1 Syntrophobacteraceae bacterium | reverse complement strand
AAATTGACGTTAGTCAGAGTAGAAAAGAGAGCCTCGCAGGTGAAAACGTTGACTCCTTGATCGACCACGCCGACTTTTCTCCCCGCGACAGCGTAGATGGAGAGTCCCTTGAGGGCATATATCAAGAGATCCTGAAGGTCTGAGACTTCCGGCTGCTTGCCGCATATCCCCACCTTGGTACACCCTTCACCCTTTGCCGCCTGCTCACACTGGTAACAGAACATGGGCTCACTGCGTTCCATGACCTGTTGGCTGCCTGCCTCTGCTCCCTTGGAAAACGCCTTCGCCAACCCATCTTTGATCATTTTGATAAACGACATAACTGAAACCTCCCAATGAATCATGATTCGGATCAAAAAAATCTATCACACCACATCAGCTTCCCGTGCCTCACAGGCCACTGCCTCCAAGAACATGGCGCCTCAGAGGGCAGTCTTGCTTCCCTGCTGCCGTTGCTTTCGTCCCTTTTATATCGTAACGACTTTGCGGGGGGTTTGACTCAAGTCAAATGCCTGCGCTTTTGCGAGAGGTAAAGTGACAACAATCTCTAACCGGTGTCGGTACAATGCAGGCTTCTTCACCTTCCACAACGCGTGCAGGCCTGCTTGCCAATGAGCAGACCTTGACAAACCGGCGGACTGGCCCTAGCTAATGTGAATATACATTCAGTTGAGGGTATCCATGAGCATTAAAAAATTCGCCACGGAAATTCGCCGGGAACAAATCGCTCAGGCTGCTGTGGAGCTCATCGCCAGCCAAGGGATGAAGGGATTCAATATGGCCGGTCTCGCCCATCAGGTGGGTGTCGCTCCCTCGGCCATTTATCATCATTTTAAAAACAAGGAAGAGGTGATAGACGCCGTACTGGATCACCTCCAAAACCGGCTTCTTGGCAATGTTCGGTCCGTGCTCGCGAGAACACCTCATCCGTTGGACCAGCTCCAGCAGTTGCTGGAAGCTCACGTGGAGCTCGTGGTGGGGCACAGTGCCATGCCGAGAATCCTCTTTTCTGAGGACATTTATGGAGGAAAATCTGAGCGCAGGTCCAGGCTCAACGACATCATCATGCGATACATTCACGAGCTCGCATCCATTTTCCGGCAGGGCCAGCACCTCCGTGTCATACGACCCGAGCTCGATCCAGAAGCACTCGCTGTCATGTTCCTGGGTCTTTTGCAGCCGACCGCCATTCTCTGGCACCTGAGCGACGGCGAATTCGACGCCCAAAAACAGGTGGAAAAAGGTTGGTCCATCTTTTCAGAAGCTATCCGTCCATGATGCAGGAAGGATTGTGACGGCTTTTGTCCACAATGGTTTTGGTCGCTGGGATCGGGGCCTCAGCGTGGGAATCGAGTGCAGCGACGCACGCTGGATTCAATGGCACCCCTGACGGGGATGGGCGCCGGGCCTGCGGTTTCCGTTAGAAAACCGGGCGCTCCTCTGTAACAACCCAAGACAACAAGGAGAAAATGGACATGTTTTGCTACCAATGTGAGCAGACGGCAAAAGGCGAAGGCTGTGTAAAAATCGGTGTGTGTGGAAAACAGCCTGACGTTGCAGCACTCCAGGACCTTCTGACCCATGCCCTCAAAGGACTCGCCCTTTATGCTGTGGAAGGGCGTAAAGTCGGCGTCGTCGATCGCGAAGCCAATGTTTTCACCTGTGAAGCCATGTTCTCGACACTGACCAATGTCAACTTCGATCCCTCGGACCTGATGAATTTCCTCAAACAAGCGGTGGCACTGAGAGACAGCCTCAAAGCCAAAGTCAAAACTGCAGGTGGAAAGACGGAATTTGCAGAGGATGCGGCCAATTTCCAGCTGCAATCGACTCTCGAGGGCATGGTGGGTCAGGGGGAAAAGGTCGGCGTCAAGCCCGACCCCAGCATGAATGCGGACATCCTCTCCCTGCAGCACACCGTCCTGTTCGGTCTGAGGGGAGTCTGCGCCTATGCGGACCATGCCCAGATTCTGGGACAGGAGGACGATGCCGTCTACGCATTTGTCCATGAAGCCCTCGCTGCCATGATGAAAAAGGACCTTGACCTCAATGCCTGGGTAGGGCTGACCCTCAAGTGTGGTGAAGTCAATCTGAGAGCCATGGAGCTTCTGGATGCGGGCAATACGGGGACCTACGGACACCCCGTTCCGACGAAAGTTCCCCTGGGGCACAGAAAGGGCA
>DAIQOB010000538.1:0-2200 GCA_036788075.1 Syntrophobacteraceae bacterium | reverse complement strand
CCACCGGGTGACAAAATTGCACTCCGGAATTGACCCTCAGCCGATTTTTACTTTATAATATAAATTGTTAGAAGGTTATGACACGGGCCTGACGACACAAGGCCCGTTTTTTTTCTGTGTACCACCCCTATTTTGAGGTTTTCCAGTGGACAAGCAGCACCAGAAAGAAGTCGACCGGCGCCGATGCTTCGGCATCATCAGCCACCCCGATGCGGGCAAGACCACCCTCACGGAAAAGCTGCTGCTCTTCGGGGGGGCCATTCAGCTCGCAGGCGCGGTGAAGGCACGCAAAGCCGCACGGCATGCCACGAGCGACTGGATGGCCATCGAGCGCGAGCGCGGCATTTCCGTCACCACCTCCGTCATGAAGTTCAATTACCGGGATTTCGAAGTCAACCTCCTGGACACTCCCGGCCACCAGGATTTTTCGGAAGATACTTACCGGGTGCTCACCGCCGTGGACAGCGCCCTCATGGTCATCGACAGCGGCAAGGGAGTCGAGCCCCAGACCGAGAAGCTGATGGAAGTCTGCCGCATGCGCAACACGCCCATCATCACTTTCATCAACAAGCTCGATCGCGAAGGATTGGAGCCTCTCGATATCCTGTCTGAAATTGAGGACAAGCTCCAGATCGAGTGCACGCCTCTGTCCTGGCCCATCGGGATGGGCAAGAGCTTCAGAGGTGTCTACAACCTCTACCGCAAGGAGCTCCACCTTTTCACTCCCGGCAAGGAAACACGGCAGCAGCAGGGGATCGTCATCACCGACCTCTCCGACTCGAAACTCGACGAGATCCTGGGCCGCCAGGCAAACAAGCTGCGGGAGGATGTGGAACTGCTGGAAGGGGCGGCAAACCCCCTCGAGAGAGAGCATTACCTGAAAGGCAACCAGAGTCCGGTCTTTTTCGGAAGCGCCCTCAACAATTTCGGAGTGAAGGAGCTCCTGGACGCATTCGTGGAAATGGCTCCGGCTCCAGGTCCACGCATGACCCTTTCACGGGACGTGTTTCCCTATGAAGAAGCCTTTTCGGGGTTTGTGTTCAAGATTCAGGCGAACATGGACCCGGCCCACCGCGACCGCATCGCCTTCCTGCGCATCTGCTCCGGGAAGTTCACGCGGGGCATGAAAGTGATGCATCACCGCATGGGCAAGGAAATCGCCATATCCAATGCCACCATTTTCATGGCCCAGGACCGGGCCAATGTCGAGGAAGCCTACGCAGGGGATATCATAGGGATCCACAACCATGGAACCATTAAGATCGGAGACACCTTCAGCGAAAAGGAGCCCTTGAAATTCACGGGCATCCCCAATTTCGCCCCGGAGCACTTCCGACGGGTGGTCCTCAAGAACCCCCTCAAGCTGAAGCAGCTGCAGAAGGGACTCACCCAGCTGGCCGAAGAGGGAGCGGTCCAGTTTTTCCGCCCCATCATCGGCCGGGATTATATCCTGGGAGCCGTCGGTGTCCTCCAGTTTGACGTCACCATGGCCCGCCTCAAGGCCGAATACAGTGTCGACGCCGTTTACGAGCCCGCGCCCTATGCGGCGGCGCGCTGGATCGCCTGCGATGATAAAAAGAAGCTGGAGGATTTCGAGAAGAAAAACCAGGGGAACCTTGCCCATGACGCGGAAGGGCATCTCGCCTACCTAGCCCCCAACGAATGGCGGCTCGGCTTTATCATGGAAGACTGGCCCGACATCCAGTTCCGCAAGACGCGCGAGCACGCTTGAGTTGAGCGGCTGCAGAGCTGAAGCCTTCCGGACATTGGAAGTGCACAGGATTCATTTTATGGAACAATTAGAGGAGAGACGTTGCTCACTTCTATCATAGAAAAAGTTCGCCGTTGGTTTGGCAGTGGGGGCAATGGAGAGAATCAGGGCTCCACACTTGTGACAACCGCTGCACTTGCCGAGGGAAAAACAGGGAAGCCGGGAAGGGATTCGGCCGGGACCCCGGAGTCGCTCCCGGCTGAAGGGGAATCCGAGCGACGGAAGAGCCGTTCCAGACGACGGCCTCGGCGGCGGGGGCCCAAAAAAGACGCGCAGGCAGTCCCGGAAGCAGCAGAATCCCGTCCGGAGCCTTTCATTGCCCTGGAAGAACCCTGGGATCCCGCTGAATTCCAGGTGCCGGAAGAAGAGGGCAAGACCCGATTCCACGACCTGGACCTTCCCAACGAAATCATGCACGGCATCTACGAT
>DAIQOB010000537.1:0-2206 GCA_036788075.1 Syntrophobacteraceae bacterium | reverse complement strand
AAGCCCTTTCTTGCGCCACTTGTCGAAGATGACCTTGACGAGGGTTTCCGCCTGAGCGATGGCCGTGGCGGGCTCCATGCCCCGGGCCGCATTGGCCATCATGTTGGGAAGGACGAAGGTGGCGAAGACCTCACCGATAGCCGGATTGGCCGGGCCGGGATGTCCCACGTTGGTGCTCCATTCTTCGGCGTTCTTGAGGACGGAAAGCTTGCCTTTCTCCTCGCCTTCGATCCGGAACGGATCGTCGTCGAACCACGCATTGTGCAGGTCGCGCAGCACCTTGGCGTCTTTGACGGCTGGATAGCCACGGTCGCCGGATCGAATGGGAGCGTCGAAGAAAGCCGGTGAGTTGTAGAGCTCGCTGAAGTAGATGGCCTGGTCATAATTCTCGACAAGGGCCAGGAGGAATTCCTTCGCTATATCCGCGTTCTTGGAATAGTTCGGCACAATGTAATTGTAGATGACGTGCTCACAGGCCCAGCGTGTGCCTCTCGGACCTTTCAAACCGGGAACGAAATAAATATCTTTTGCAATTTCAGGCACTTCTTTCTGCGCGGAACGGTAGGCGGAAATGGAATTGAGGATATACGACGCCTTGCCCGCAATGAGGGCCTGATTGTTGGACACCGCCGCCCAGGCGAAAACCTCCGGGGTCATGGATTCCTTGAAGAGCTTCGTCATGAATTGAAGGGCCTCGACGGTGCGCTCATTGTTGAGGATCACATTCTCTTTCTCGTCCTGAACGCCCGAATCGAAGGACCACAAGAGGCTGCGGGAAGCCATGTTGGAATCGAGCTCCTGAGACAGGCCGATTCCCAATTGGACCCCCTGCTCCTTCTTGATTTTGCCGCCAAACGTGATCAAATCTTCCCAGGTTTCGGGGCCCTGAGCCTTGCCCGCCTTATCCCACAAGGTCCTCCGGTAGCACCCCGGATCGATGACCCATCCGTGGCAGAAACTGTAGTAGCGCTTGGTGTTGGGGTTGAAGGAGCTCTTGGTGCAGAGAGGATGCTGCTTCCCGAACCGCTTCTGAGCCTCCTGGTTGACGTCCGTCAAATCCAGGACGCTCGGTTCGAACTGTGCCGGCGGCGCGATCCACTCGATGAGGTCATGGCCCTCGCCCGCTGCAATTTCCGCCGCCGTTCGAGCGCCGATTTCAGCCAGATTGATGTGATCCACCGTGACCTGAACGTTCTTGGACTCCCCCCATTTTTTTACAAAACCGTCGAACCAGTCCTTGTCATACCGCGGCACAAAGTGAGACCACTGCAGAATCTTCAGCGTTTTGTCCGCCGCTCGCGCCCCCCTTGGAATGATGATGTCCGGTCCCAACCCGGCAACCAGTGCGCCTGCACCCGCAACCTTGATGAAATCCCGCCTGGTGACGCCTTTTTCCCCTCCGTCGGCCATGATTTCCTCCTGTTTGTTGATGTGGGATCGTTCTGATGATGGTGTTCCGCGGCAAAAAAATTTACGTGATTATGCAAGTAATTAAAGGGGTTGTCAAATGGTGTTCTCAGAAAAAATCTACTGCTCGGGATGCCTGCCCTCTCGGTTGCGACGATCCAGGAGGAAACCTGCCAGAGCCAGAATGGCGCAAACCGCCGTAACCGACCACATCACGCCGAAGCCCCACTTCTCCGTCACGAGCCCCAGGGCGATGGCACCGATGATGACTCCCAGGTCGAATCCCATGAAATAGGTGCCGGTGGCGAGTCCGCGATGCTCCTGGCGAATTCGGTCGAAGAGCAGCGCCATGGATGCGGGCTGTGCTGCGCCGAACCCAATGCCGTAGAGGGCGGCCGAAATCGAGAATATTTGGAAACTGTCCGCCACCGGAAGCATGGCCAGGGCCGCGGCCATGAGGATGAGGCCCGGAATGATGACGGCGGCGCGGCTGAGCCGGTCGGCCAGGCGCCCGACAAAAGTTCGGGAGACCAGCAGGGCGATAGCCTGCACCATGAAGTAAAAGCCCGGGTTTTGGATTCCGTGGGACTGGGCGTAGATGGCGATGAAGGCATTGATGGCTCCGAAGCCGATGCTCATGCAGAGGGCCATCCAGGCAAAGGGCAGTGCGTCGACGGCCAGGATGCTCGCACGCAATGCCCCCGGCGGGCGCTTGGCCTTGGAGACCAGACGCCGTTCCCGTGTAAAAATCGAAATGGTGAAGGCCGCGACGGCCAGCCCCCCAGAGAAATAAAACAGG
>DAIQOB010000536.1:0-2211 GCA_036788075.1 Syntrophobacteraceae bacterium | reverse complement strand
CTCCCGTCGATTTCCCCGAAGCCACAACATGCTGCGGCTCATACCAGATTTTGGCCAATCCTGAGGCTGCTCATGATGTGAGTGGCAGAATCCTCGAGTCCGTCATTCGGGCGGGAGCGGAAGCCATGGTGCTCAGCTGCCCGCTCTGCGAATTCAATCTTTCCAAGAAACAACCGGAAGTCCTGAAGAAAAATAAGATCTCCCGGGAAGTTCCCGTCTACTATTTCACTCAGCTGCTGGCCATGGCCCTGGGTTTGGGACAGGAAGCCTGCCGCTTTGATCTCAACAGCGAGTGCTCCGTGGAGTTGCTGAAGAATAAAAATTTCCCCGTTTGATCCCGTGCCTTCCGAAGAGGGCCACGGGTGAGCGCCAGGGGATTGATTTTGATGCTCAGATGAAGTTACTCACAGTTTTTTCAGGAGAAATGAACAATGTCTCATCATCATGACAGCAAGGAACCCAAGCAGAAAAAGAAAGTCCAGGTTGCCACGGGCGACCGGGCAATCCTCCCCGAAGGGGCGAAAACCATCCCGGTTTATATCATGGGAAAAAGGTACGAAGTTCCTGAAACCCTGACCATCATGAAAGCCATGGAGTATGCGGGCTTCAAATTCCTGCGGGGCGCAGGCTGCCGTGGTGGGATTTGCGGGGCCTGCCCGACAGTTTATCGCAAACCGGGAGACTACAAGCTGCATTTCGGCCTTGCCTGCCAAACTGTTGTAGAACCCGACATGTACCTGGCTCAGATCCCTTTCTATCCGGCCAACCGCGCAGCTTACAAGATCGAGGATCTCGAGCCCAATCCGGAGACCATTTTTTCCCTCTATCCCGAGCTCTTTCGGTGCGTGGCCTGTAACAACTGCACCAAGGCGTGCCCCATGGGCGTCGATGTTTTGGGCTATATTTCCGCGTTGAAACAGGGGGACATTGCCCGGGCCGCTGAAATTTCCTTCGACTGCATCCAGTGTGGTATGTGTGCCAGTCGCTGCATGGGTGAACTGCCCCAGTATCATATTGCTCAGCTGGCCCGCCGCATGTACGGCAGAACCATCATGCCCAGGGCGCAGCACTTGGCCAAACGTGTTGAGGAGATCGAATCGGGCAAATACGACGAAATGCTGAAGAGCCTGCAGACCATGAGCCATGGGGAACTGGAAAAACGCTACAAGGAGAGGGAACGTGAACCCGACATGGCTCCCAACGGCACTTGGCTGCCCGCGAACGATCCGTATCTCTGATGCACCCCTTTTGCCGTAAACCCTGAATGATTTCGCAAGGTGAATATTCAAAATTCGTTTGGGAATATGAGGAGAATTGAAGATGGGTTACACCCCGGAAATGCAAGAATTGATCAAACGGGTTGAAGCCACTCGGCCGGCACGTATGGAAAAGGCGCGCCGCGGCGAGAACTTCCCTGCACTGAGCCTGGAAGAGCGGGCTGTCGTTCTGGAAAAATTTCATCCGGATTATCAAAAAGAAGGCCGACGACCTATCCGGACGGGTCCCGACAAAGGGCTGGTTCTGCCTGAAGAAATCGCTTCCATGCTGGAATCCCGTTCCATGCTGCGCCCTGAAAATGTAGACCTTTCGAATCCCGATTTCGAAACCGACGTTCTCATCGTCGGCGGTGGCGGTGCGGGTACCTCCGCAGCGCTTTTGGCCGCCGATGCGGGGGTCCGCGTCATCATGACGACCAAGCTGCGCCATGGGGATGCCAACACCATGATGGCGGAAGGTGGTATTCAGGCTGCGGTCCAGGAATCCGATTCTCCCTACTACCATTATATGGACACCATCGGTGGCGGCCACTTCACCAACCAGCCGGACCTCGTAGCCGCCCTGGCCCACGATGCTCCCCTTTCCATCGCCTGGCTGGAAAGCCTCGGCATGATGTTCAACAAGTTCCCCGACGGCCGGCTCATTTCCCGGCATTTCGGCGGTTCCAGCCGCAAGCGCATGAATTCCGCCGGCGATATGACGGGTGCGGAAATCATGCGTGTCCTGCGAGACGAAGCCCGCAACCGAGGCGATCAGATCACCATCCTTGAATTCTGCCCGGCTGTGGAATTGATCCTTGACGAAGACGGGAAGTGTGCAGGAGCGATCCTTTACAATATGGAAACCCGTGAGATTTTCATCGCCAAAGCCAAGACCACCATCATTACCACGGGGGGCAACGGCCGTCTGCACATCAAGGGCTTTGCCTGTACG
>DAIQOB010000535.1:0-2216 GCA_036788075.1 Syntrophobacteraceae bacterium | reverse complement strand
CAGAACTGCCCGAAAGATCGCGACAATCCTCTCGGTCTGGGCGATTCTGGCAGTCGTGGGACCCTGCACCATCACTCATCAGTTTGGTCCCTATTACGGGAAAATTGTCGATGCGGATACGGGAGCGCCTATCAAGGGAGGGTTGGTACTGGCTTCATTGTATACGGACGCGTACACTCTTGGGGGAACGAGACCGAAATTTGTGGATGCGCTGGAGGTCATGACCGATGCCAGGGGTGAGTTCCAGATTCCTGCTCAGAGGGTGTGGGCTTTTAGAGCGCCCCACAAGTGGGATGTTCATCCGGACTTTGTCATATTCAAGCCGGGATATGGGAGCTTTCCCAGGCACAAAGGAGTGAGTCCGAAGTTCAGTCCAGGAGATACCCTGCCTCCTGATCAACATGTCGTCATGAAGCTGCCCAGGCTGAATACGCCGGATGAAATGAAGGAAACTTCTCGTTCCCTGCTGCCCAGCGACGTTCCGCCCGAAAAAATGCAAACACTTGCGAAAATGGTTAAAGGCAATCCCTCGGTTTCCCGCGCCATTGTGGTACTTCCTGGGATCCCGCCTGAATCTGCTACTCCCCTTATTCCCGGATCCAAATAGGCGTGCAGGGTGGGGGCAACAAAGCTCGCTCCACCCTGTGCCCTCATTCAACCATCCTTTTAAAATTCCTGAGGATTTCAGATGCGAGCGGGGTTTTCGACACCGTACCCAGGATCTCATGGACATCGCGTCCAGCCGATGCAAGCCCGTCGGCCTGCTCTTCGATATACGATCGCATGATCCGGGCATCATATTCCGGATGAAACTGAACTCCCCATGCGCACTCCGCCATGCGAAAGGCGTGATGGGGCTCGTGAGCGTTGAAGGCCAGGGGGATCGCTCCCGGTGGGAGGCGCAGGACAGTCTGAGCATGGGTGACATGGGCGGGAAAGGACTCCGGCAGCGACTGAAACAGGACGTCCTCCGAGCATGCAGGGAGACATTGGATGGCAACGGTACCGATCTCCGTCCCGGAGGGATGAAAGCCCACCTCTCCACCGGCTGCCCGTGCGAGGAGCTGGTGCCCATAGCAAATGCCGAAAAGCGGGATCCGGGCATTCAAGAGAGAGGGAATCCAGTTTTCGAGTCGGATACTCCAGGGGAGGTCATCCGTGACCATGGAGTGTGATCCCGTGATCACCACCCCTGCACACTCTTCCAGCGCTGGGAGAGGCGCGCCGTTTTCAATGTCCAGAATACGAACTTCTCTGGCTACCGGTCCCAGGGCAGCCGCCGTCCAAGCGTCAAAATCGCCCAACCGCTCTGCCGTTGTGGGAAATGTCGTACCTACCTTCATGATATACAGTCCCTTCATACATTATCCTCTCATTCTCGTTGAATGGAACCGTCGGCATTCGCGCCCGAACGGATTCCATTCTACTCCGACAGCCTCGACGTGCAAAGGTCAAGAAATCACAAGAAGCGTCCCCCAGCTCCATCTGCAGGGGCCCTTCACGCTGAACCTTCCTGATGCTCGCGAGGGTTCACTGCGTATGAAATCGATGGAAAACGATTGGGACAAGCGGAAAAGGGGACGGCGGAACGGAAGGGGGGTAAGGCAGAGTTTGAAGAACGCTCTGCCTTACCAGAGTGACGGACGGTAGGAACCGGGGAAAGAGGAGCGCGTCTACCTCAGGCAATAGACACTGTGGCTGGGAGCGGTTTTAAAATAGGCCCTGATGAGGAAAAAATCCATCGCAGGGGGGGATGCGGGAACCTCTTCTTTCATCATGGCGGTGACGAGCTCTTCACGATGATCGCGGTAATATTCAGCCTGACGGGTAACAATTTTGCCGTCGCACAACAGGTTGGCGGAGGTACAGGCCTCAGCCCGTTTCGCCTGCGATTCGCATTTTTCGATGCGCTTGTCGATGTAAGCCCGGTAAGAGCCCTCGACAGAGGTGTCAGCAGCCCCGGCGATGGAAAGATGCAGCCCCACGCCCACCATGCCTAAAACGATCAAAAAAATTGCCAGCTTTTTCATGATGTTCCCCTTTTTGCTCATTATCGTAGACCATTCACATCCGAACTTTACTGTATCTCTCCGATAGTTTCTCCGGTGCTGACCGAAGTACTGCTGTTCCTCAATAGGTGTCCGCATCATGCTCATTAGCGCAGCTGACCATGCGCCGATTTTTTTTCTCGAGGACTCGATTCCCCGGAACTTTGC